>JADGBM010000003.1 GCA_015231515.1 Desulfobulbaceae bacterium | reverse complement strand
CTTATGCTTGGGGGGAGGAACAGGTACAACGGTTCATTGGTGACATTGTCCAGGGTATCCGTAAGGGCGAGGAGATGTTTATCGGGACAATGCAACTCTCAGCAAAGCACTTGCTGACTCCGAGAGGTGAATACTACCAAGAAGTCATTGATGGGCAACAGCGGCTATCAACCTGTGCACTTATCTTAAGAGCCCTTCGAATACTTAATCCATCTTCTGACGATATAGCTGAATTCACGAACGAATTTAGATGGATAGAAACGCGCGTCAGTAATGGCCAGATGCAGGAGTACCTGGACGAAGCACTACTGAATGACCAATGGGAAAAGAGCTCCGAGCTGAACGTCTATGCAAACAATCTGAAGCTGATCATTGAAATCCTCAAAAACTGTAAAGATGAGGAAGAGGTCTGGCTGTACGACCCAGACGAGCTCTTCAAATACATCACACAAAAATTAAGATTTGTTGTGATTGAAACAGAAGCGGGGCTCTCCAAGACTCTTCAAATATTCAACACCATCAATACCGCAGGTCTGGACCTCAATGGGGGAGATCTGTTCAAGGTAAGAGCATATGAATATTTCAAAGATCATCACCAAAACGACTGCTTTAATGAAATTAGTGAAGTCTATGAAACGATTGATCGTGAGAATTCCAAGAAAAAGCGCTCAGTATGCTCGATATTAGACATACTCAACGTCTACCAATCAATTATCGTGGGCAAAACATCTGCGCTGAAGGATCATACTGGCTTACCGATCGTTACAATTCGATTTGCTCCCGAAACTTTTTTCGAACGCCTCTTTGATACTCGTTTTGGAATACAACAATGGGAAAACTTCACGAGTGTACCTAAGCTGGATAAAGTTAAACCGATCATCGACCTGGAAGAAATTATAAGGGTCATTAAGGGTCATCATGAACTCGACAGTAGCTGGCATAATGAAGACCTCGATCCAGCATCTTATTTAGACTTCTATCTCATCGAGTGGAGTCGATATGCTGAGTATGAATATTTATGGCATGTGTTCCGTTTTGCCTACCAGGAAGAAGAGAATATTAACCTGTTGTCAGCCGAGTACATGAATTCTCTTGCTCGCTTGTTCACGATATACAGCGTCATTTACGGCAAGAAGGTAAACGAAATACACACTTTCATCGGGAACCAGATCCGTGAAATGTTCACCGTGAATGCCAACCAGATCATTGACTCGATAAATAAGAAAATTCAGTCAACTAAAGCTACTTTCCAAGAAAATCTTGATGCACAATTCGCCTGGTATCCTGTCCCCAAGAATTTGCTCTGCCGCTTACTGGAATGGCTTTCCAGAGATATCACTCAACAACAACCGAAAGACACAAAATTGATTTTCGAAGGGTGGTACGACATTGAACACATACAATCAGTAAACGATATCAAACAGGAACAAAGAAAGGACATAGAAGACGCATGGGGCGAGCGATTAAACGGGCTCGGAAACCTTATGCTACTTGAGGCAGATATAAACCGCTCAGTCGGGAACAAAACTTTCATTGAAAAGATCGAACGCTATGGAGGCGGCCATAAGGATAGCAGTAAATTATGTGTTCCGAATACAATCTCAAGGGTACATCAGGCTCAGAAGGAGTGGATGGTCACGGACGGACAAAACAAATTGGCTAAAGATAAGCGATTGCTGATGGATTTTATCTTCGGTGATGGGAGTGTTCATAATTCTGTGTCATCGTTTTAATCTCCATCCTACCTCCCAAGAGAGTGCAAGTAAAAGTCTGTTCCGAGAATGGGCCTGAAAGATTGCTCGTCGGAGGAACTGGCTTTTGCTGGAACGGTTTCCTTGGTATGTGAATTTGAGATTCTCATTTTTTGACAACCTATCAAAGTTTTAATTCTTTATCCAGCCTTCCTTCAAAAAAGATAGCCAACTGAGAGATCGTCAGAGACCAGTTTTGAACCGGCATAGTCCATTTCTTGCTGGCATTCTGCATTCCCATATATAGCAATTTGAGCAGACTGTCTTGGTTGGGGAAGGCTCCTTTGGTTTTGGTCAGTTTACGAAACTGGCGATGTACTGCCTCAATGGTATTGGTCGTGTAGATAATTCGACGAATCTCCTCAGGATACTTGAAATATTGGCTGAGTCGGTCCCAATTATTTCGCCAGGATTTGATGACAATGGGATATTTTTCATTCCACTTATCAGCCAAAACATCCAATTCCACAGCAGCGAAATCTTTGTTGCTGGCCTTGTATACTCGTTTGAGATCTGCCATGAATTCTTTCTGGTTTTTAGAACCGACGTATCTTAATGAATTGCGAATTTGGTGCACAATACAAAGCTGCACTTCCGTGTCGGGGAAAATAGATTCGATGGCTTCAGGGAAGCCTTTGAGTCCGTCGACACAGGCGATTAGAATATCAACCACTCCTCGATTAGAGAGGTCTGTCAGGACTTGCAGCCAGAAATTAGCACCTTCATTTTCTGAGATATACAACCCGAGAACTTCTTTCCTGCCATCGAGATTTACGCCAAGAATCGTATAGACGGCTTTGCCGGCAACCTTCCCGTTCTCTTTGATTTTATAGTGAATGGCATCAAGCCAGACAATTGAATAAATTGACGCCAGGGGGCGGGCTTGCCACTCTTTGACCGTGTGGATGATTTTATCAGTGACGGCAGCCAGGGTGCCGGTTGAGACCTCGAGACCATAAGAGTTCCGGGGACAGCATATAAGAGTTCCGGGGACAGCATACTTAATTATTGGACAAATACGGCGTAACCGCCGAGCCACCCGGATCCGAAGAACGCCAGGAAAAATGGGCCAAGATAGTATCTCCTATGTCTTACCGAATCGCTGCGGACCAAATTGACATACTCTTCCAAAAACCTCAGTCTGGAGAAAATCATCTTACCAGTCAATACACCATGTGGATTTTCGGAGCAGTCCGTCTGAAAACCTGTTTTGGTTTTCAAAACGAGAAGGTTTTTTCTTGGCGGCTTTGGTTACGATATCAACTTTCACATCCTGCTGAATTAGTGGCAACTAACTATGAAGGTGCTTCCAAAACTTCGGATGAACAATCCGGTGAAGATGTGATTATCAAATCTTGCCGATTTGGCTCTGATCAAGAGTTACGATGCTTTGGAAGGCTCTTTTCCTTTGAGTAGGGAGTAAAAGTGACGGTGTTATCCATATACCTTGAAGGCAGAGTCAACAACCTGATTCTGCCTTTTTATGTTGACTGATCACCCAAAAAAAGGGTTTAGTATTAGTTAATCAAGCACGCCTTTATGCGAAAATCTACGATTTGAAACAGAACTAAGGTGTCCTTGCTAAAGGTGCCAGGTTGTTTGGAAATATGTGGACTCTTTTTAATATAAATTTGTCCCATTTTACCTTGTTTTGGGTGACTTAAATTAATTCAGGAGGAACAATGACTCATTTTAAGGATCGGATTATTCGCGCTGCAAAGTTAGATGTCAACCTATATGAGGAGGTTGAGGCTGACAAGGAAGCAATGTCACAGGCCATGGGGGTTGTAGTACTTTCAAGTATAGCCGCCGGAGTAGGAAGTATTGGGGCCGGCGGGATCGGCGGGATTCTGATGGGAATGATCGCATCCATTGTTGGCTGGTTTATCTGGGCCTATCTCACTTACTTTATTGGCACCAAATTCCTTCCTGAGCCGCAAACAAAAGCAGATCTCGGTGAATTGCTGCGCACTATAGGATTTTCTAGCTCTCCAGGCCTGATTCGAGTATTCGGTATCATTCCAGGGCTGGGCGGTGTGGTTTTTATAGCAGCTTCAATTTGGATGCTGGTGGCAATGGTGATCGCTGTCAGGCAAGCCCTTGATTATAAGAGTACGTTTCGAGCTGTAGGAGTTTGCGCGATCGGCTGGGTCATTCAAACATTAATCTTTGTGTTATTGTTTTCTGTTTTGGGTGGTGCCGCCCCTCCAGCCTAAGGCTTGAGATGCCCGTAATTTTGGAATATGTTGATATCTTCTTGAAGGTAATAAGGATTCAGATAAGGAAATCCCAATGAAAAAAATATTCTTTTTTATCTTACTCCTAATGCAATTGACTCTGATTTCATGTGGAGATAGCCCGGAACAATTATTTGAAACAGCAGAGTTCGAAATGCTTCAGACAAATTACCCTCACGCAACAAAACTTTATCAAGAGATAATTGATAAACACCCCAGTAGTGATTTTGTGGAAAAGTCTCGTGAACGGCTTGAGGAGATCAAAGTAAAGCAATTGAAGTAGAGCTGTTAATTTGGAAATGATTTGAATTACCAATAAGTAAAGTTGAATTTCTACAAATAATAGCAAGTGGTGCCCCTTTCCCCGCCCTAACCACTACCGAGCAGCAAGGAAACCATCCTTCACTTGATTCTGCGCAACAAGAATGGTATCAATCATTTCTTTCGACGGCCCGGCAAATTGGTTTCGAAGTTCGTCCACTAAGGGGAGCCAATAAAAATAGGGAGTTAGCCGTTTTCGGTTAACTCCTTTTTTTTATGATTTTTTATGAAGTTTGACCTATATTTCTCTTACTGATCTCACTGAATGCGAGGCTGAGAGCAGTTATTGGTCCAATGAGACAACCTGTGATGAGGAAAATTTTACGTTGTATTGCGGAGTTGGTTGCAAAAGAGGACTCTGGGAATAAGGCCAATCCCAGCGGCAAAAGAACAAGCAAGAAGATAACCTCGAAGAGCACTAGTTTGCGGCCAAAAATTTTAAAATTATCCATAAACACAGCGACTTTTTTCATCGTATGCAGTGATTTCTGTAGGTCACCGTTTATCTTTTCAATTTCTACTATGTGGGCAAGGCCTTGTTGGTAGCTTTCCGATTTTTTACTTTTAATCAGCTTTTGAACCAGACTAATTTTTTCTTTTATAGCGCTGATTTGACCAAGGGTCTTTTTAAAAAATCTTTTGTGTGGGAATAAATTCCAAAATGATATAACCTTGTTAAGTGCTTTACCGAGTCGTTTTGTCTTATTTGCTATCTCATCAAGGCAGGTTTCCTTGATTTCGTTACACAGGACTATCAGATCTTTGCTTTTGTTAATGACGTCAATTATGTCGTAATAGTTTGAGACATTGTGCTGTTGTTGTAAGGCTTCCAGCCTTTTATTCAGGCCTTTTTCGTTTTGATCACCCTTTCCAAGCCAAAGGGTCGTTGCCTCGGCAGTGGTTCTTGCCAAAACCATCTGCTCGTCGGCTTCTTTCCTCATTATTTCTTGTTTTGCTTGCAAAATTTCATCTATGAAACCGTGAAAAGGGAGAAGTTGTGGGTCGAGCATCAGGATCATGAAAAATTCTCTCGGGCCATTTAAGGTGGTACGAAGCTCTCCCATGGCTTTTTCGCTGAAGCCACTGGCTACCTCGATGAGGGCATTCAGGTAATTTGCCTCAATCAGGTCATGTTTGATTTTCAGGGCGGAGGCTAAGTTGTTCTGGGCTTTCCAGAGATTGCCGGTGATCTTGAAATATCGGGCAAGTAAAAGGTAAATGTAGACTTTTTCTTTCTCCTTTGTGGCATTGCTGCAAGCGGTATCCAGGAAATGACCCATATCCTGGATCCGTCCCTTTTCCAGGGCCACGAGTGCCAGTCCAACATAGGCATAAAAAAGTTTTTCCTCTTGGTGGCCGGTGGCAGCCAAAAACTTTTTTTCCCCCTTCTCGTATTGGCCAACCCTCAGACAATCTATGGCCAAATTGAGGTTGCTGTCATCGAGTACTAATCTTTGGGCCTCATTGGAGATAAGGTCTTGCCATTTTTGAGCTTTCGTAAATGTTATTTTGTAAAGAAATCGAGGCTGAAAAACACGAAACAGATCGAAAAATGAGGTGTAGACCAAGAGCTCGTGGTCATTTTTAAGTTGGTTTGGTTTAATGCCTGCCGACAACTTTTTATGAACTGCATCAGGGTTTTGAAAAACCTTAACAAAAGCGTCATTTATTTGTTGGAATGATATATAACCGAGGTTTTGGATGCCCTGGGACTCCATTGTTAACATTTTGCTTGGGCATTTAGATGGCTTGTGGTTAGACAAACCGCAATAATAACATTCCTGCTCGCTGCCGTTTAGCAGTAAGTGTCGGTATTTGAAGAGACGCTCGGTGTGAAAGTCGGGCTTTTGAGTGTATTCCGCTCTATATAAACCTTCGTCTTCAAGTTCAAAGCGGCAGTGGAGCGGTTTTTTTATCTCTTGCAGCTCAGGCCATTTTAGTTTCAATGCACGGCTTACATGGAGCTTTTCATTTTGCAAGGAGCTCCATAGGGTGGAGCCACTTTCGCAATAGGCGGGAAGAGGATCCGCTCTATGGCTGATATAGTGAAATATAAATTTTACAGGCAGCGTCTGTTTTTCGTTTTTGCTTGTGGTCGAATTGTTACGGAAGGAGTCCAGGCTTTCGTGGACAGCAACCAAGGCTGAAATAAGTCTTTCAAAACGAAAGCGCAGAATATCGTTGTTGCTTGCCTTGTCCTCAAAGCCGCTCATTCTGAGAGAGTCGCGGAGGTGGCTAGCTAAAGAGTTGTGTTCTTCTGAAGGTGTTTCCCCCTCACCCGGTGTGGGGTGAAGGGCAACAAAAATGGGTAGAGTTTTCATCTATTGAGTAGCGCCAATATGGATGTGTGACGAATGTTTACAACAGTATTCTTCACAAAATGATTTTTGTAAAGGCAAAGACATTTCACAGCAGGAAAGTACAGGTAATGATGCTCTGGGGGAGAGTTGTTAACACTCAATTTAAGGTCGTATCAATAAAATTCAAATTATTTATTCAAAAAGTATCTTCTCTTGTTATTTTTGCTTGAGAAGAGTAGCTAGAGTTGGTTTGATGTTGCTAATGCATTATCTGCATCAATACTATGTCGTAACTTCTGGATAAATAGATCTATTGAAAGGGGATTTCTTGTGAAAGAAATACTATCGTTTCTGTTGCTCGTTTTAAATATTGCTGGAGTGCCAATTTTTTTATTGTCTATGACAGTGCCAGTTAGCGCGTCTTCTGGGGGATGGATTTCAGATCCGATGTACTCGTTTGTCAGATGACCAGTATCCTAAAATTAACGCCGGTGGTGAAATTGCCTGGATTGCTGGTCAACCTGATAGCAAAGGCAAAATAGAGGATTATAATGTTTTTTTGTATTCGGGAGGAAACATTACCCAGATAACCAATGATCAGGCATTTAACGTACAGGTACGTATCAACGCCTCTGGTGACCTCATGTGGAGAGCAAAGGGCGATGCAAGTTCCGATATTTTTACTCGGATCAACGGTACCATCAGACAGATTACAACTAATGAACACCTTGAGTTATTCCCCCAGATGACAGATACGGGGCATTTGGTCTGGGAAATGAATGATGGCACAGATGATGAGATTTTTGTCAAGCTGAGCCAAGACCAGGAACCGCGACAGATTACTGCAAATGACCATGACGACTGTCAACCAGTAATTAATGACAGCGGTACAGTTGCCTGGCAGGGAGATGATGGAGAAGATAAAGAGATTTTTATTTACTCAAACGGTGTTACAACCCAATTGACCAATAACTCGGTTAATGATTTGGCGCCTCAGATTGATGCAAAAGGTAATGTTGCCTGGTTGGTCAGCGGAGATTCTGCTCATGGTATCTATCTGTACCTCGCCAGTTGAGTAACTTTTTGGATGGTATTCACTGAGGATGATCGATTTTATCCAACAATTTAGCCCTGTTACTCAGGCATTTATTGCCACACTTTTTACCTGGGGCGTTACGGCGGCGGGAGCCTCACTTGTTTTTTTTACTCGGACATTGAATCAAAAATTTATGGATTCAATGCTGGGTTTTGCTGCCGGGGTGATGATTGCTGCAAGTTTCTGGTCCCTGCTTGCACCAGGCATCGCTATGGCTGAAAAATTGGGCCATATCCCATGGTTGACCGCTGTTATCGGGTTTATGGGTGGTGGCATTTTTATGAGGCTGACGGACAATTTCCTGCCGCATCTCCACCCTGGTTTAAGTATTGAAAAAAGTGAGGGGATAAAGACATCATGGCAACGAAGCACCCTTCTGGTGCTGGCCATAACTCTTCATAATATACCCGAAGGTCTTGCTGTCGGCGTTGCTTTCGGAGCGGTGGCAGCCAATCTTCCTTCGGCCACAATTGGTGGGGCAATAGCTCTGGCAATTGGCATTGGTATTCAAAACTTTCCTGAAGGCACAGCAGTTGCCGTTCCCTTGCGCAGAGAAGGGATGAGTAAATGGAAAAGTTTTATGATGGGTCAGGCCTCGGGTATTGTTGAACCCATTGCTGGGGTTATCGGGGCCTTATTTGTTATGAAAATGCAAAATATTCTGCCATACGCCCTCTGCTTTGCCGCTGGCGCCATGATTTTTGTTGTTGTAGAAGAGCTCATTCCTGAATCCCAACGAAACTACGCAAATATTGACCAGGTAACAATGGCAACAATGCTTGGTTTTTCAGTAATGATGATTCTCGATGTTGCTTTAGGATGATTATTTAAATAATTACTATAAATAAGGAGGCCATAATGGCGCGAATTAATGATAATTACCTCAAACTTAAGGCTGGGTACCTGTTTCCTGAAATTGGGAGGCGCGTACGAGAATTTTCGACTGCCAATCCTGAAGCTAAGCTTATTCGCCTGGGCATTGGCGATGTTACGATGCCACTTGTAAAAAGCGTTGTTAAGGCGTTTCACCAAGGTGTTGATGATCAGGGAGAGGCCTCATCTTTTCATGGTTATGGCCCAGAGCAGGGCTACGACTGGCTGGCCAATATAATTATTGAAAAGTCTTATAAGCCTCTTGGTGTTGAGCTAAAGGCCAGCGAGGTGTTTATCTCTGATGGCTCAAAATGCGATAGCGCAAACATTCTTGATATTTTCGATTTGTCGAATAAGGTGGCTATCTGTGACCCGGTTTACCCGGTTTATAATGATACAAATGTGATGGTGGGCAGAACTGGTGAGGCCGATGAAAAAGGCTACTATAAAGGTCTTGTCTACATGCCGTGTACGGCAGAAAACGATTTTGCGCCTGCCTTTCCCACCGAAAAGGTTGATTTGATCTACCTCTGTTACCCCAATAACCCAACCGGCACAGTTGCAACGAAGGAGCAGCTGAAAGCCTGGGTGGATTTTGCCATAAAAAACGAGGCAATTATCCTTTTTGATGCTGCTTATGAGGCATTTATTTCTGAGCCGGGTATACCGCACTCAATTTATGAAATTGATGGTGCAAAACAGTGTGCCATTGAGTTTCGTTCCTTTTCAAAAACAGCGGGTTTCACCGGGGTACGATGTGGCCTGACAGTTGTTCCTGAAGGTTTAACTGCAACGTCCGCCTCTGGGGAGAAAATCGCCTTAAACCGTCTTTGGAATCGACGACAGTGTACTAAGTTCAATGGGGTATCCTATCCCGTACAGAAAGCTGCTGCGGCTGTTTATTCTGACGAGGGCTGGGCAGAGATCAAGGAGGTAATAGCTTTCTATATGGAGAATGCACGATTGATTCGAGAAGGGCTTCAGAAAGCTGGAATTGAATGTTATGGTGGTGTGAATGCCCCTTATATCTGGCTGAAAACTCCGGAAGGGCTACCAAGTTGGGACTTCTTTGATAAACTGCTCAACGAGTGTCATGTAGTTGGAACGCCTGGCAGCGGTTTTGGGCCAAGCGGAGAAGGATATTTCAGGCTTTCAGCTTTTGGTTCGCGGGAAAACGTGCAGGAGGCGGTGAAACGCTTTATAGCAAAATGGGGGAAGTGAGTAACTCGCAAAATTAATAAAGGCAGAGCCTAAGCTCTGCCTTTTTGGTCAGTGAATGATATTTGAGTTCTGTTATCGATATAAATCTTTTATTTTTTTTATGGCGATTTCACGCATCTTTTTTTCAAGTTCACTTTTTTGCATAGCCCCTCCTCTTTACATTTTCTAAGGACATTACTGCTTACAACTTATCGAGTGTATGTCAGCATCTTCTGTGCCAAACCATAGTAAATGTAAAATGTTGTTTTATTTCAGTGAGATATGGTGTAGTTGCAGGAGGCGACACTATTTAGAAGGGCTGAAAAATTGTTGTTTTCCGGAAAACTGGTTCGTTTTTCCGGAAAAAGTGCGTTTTGCTGTTATGTTCCTCTTGACAATTGACTAAAGGGCTGTAACTTTCGTGCACATAAAGCACCTCTACTTAAACCAGGATACCAAGATCATGGCCTCGCAAACGGCACGATATCTGCTTCTCATCGGGATTATTTTTCTGTTTGTTTCTTCTAATGTATTTGCCTGTGTTGGCAAAACCCTTTATGTAGGAGCTTTAGACACAGCAGAAGATGCGATTATGGCTGAGTTTCTGGTGCACTTTATCAATGCACGCACCGGTTCCAGTGTAAAAGTTAAGATTTTTAAAGATACTGAAGATCTATATAAAGCTTTACAGTCAAACGATGCAGAAAATCGGATTGATCTGGTTGTTGAGGATACTAGTGATGCAAGTCATGTTCTTGGTTTACAGCGTAATCCTAGCCTTGAGCGGGAATATATTGAAACCAAAAAAGCCTATGAAAAGAAATTCGATGTCATTTGGCTTGACCCTTTTGAGTTTACCAATATAAAAGCCGGCCAGAAGTCAGCGGCGGCCTCCTTGGTGCGGCGTGATGTTCTTGCCGCTTTCCCCCTTCTTCCCAGGATTTTAAATAAGCTTGCAGGGGCTATTGATAATCAATCGTTTACTCAACTGCTTGACCAGGCCAAAAGAGAAAAACCCAACACAATGGTAAAATTTTTTCTTGAAAGCCACGGCCTTATCTGATCAAAAATCATCTTTCCTCATCTATTTTTGGGAACATTTCCCTGTTTCGCTAAACATAACTTGCGCGGCATCACTAACGTTTTGTCTTGTTTTGTTGTCTGTTTCTTTGGGCTCTGCCGCCAGTGCTGAGGCTGCATTTCTTCGTGTACCGGATGATTATGTGGAAATTCAGCAGGGCCTTAACGCGGCCCAAAAAGGAGATACAGTAAGAGTTGCTGAGGGGGTGTTTTATGAAAATGTCAGTATGAAAGACGGGGTGATTCTGGAAGGTGGTTGGAACAAGGATTTTTCCCATCGGGATCCAGCAGCCTTTGTTAGTACGATCGACGGTATTAAAAATGGCGGCTGGGTAGTTTTTGGGGCCAACAATGCTGTATTAGACGGATTTACCATCATCAACGGCAGTCTTTCCGATCAGGGCGGCGCTACCAGCGGGGCAGGCATTCATTGCCGCCTAACGTCGCCAATTATCCGAAACAACATAATCAGGAACAACGAACCTGGCGGTATTTACTGCAAGGAAAGTGCGGCAACCATTGAGAACAATCGTATCTACGAAAATGAAAAGGCCGGGATATACGCTGAGCGGGGGAGCGATCTTAAAATTTACGGCAATACCATCCGGGATAACAAAATGTCGGGAATTGGTACTGGCGATTTGCCGGCCTCAAAACTTGATGTGAGGAACAACAGGATCCACCACAATCTTATTGCCGGCATTAATCTTATTTCTGCCACCGGAACTTTTTATAACAATATCATATACGAAAATGCCCGTGCGGGAATCAGGTGTAATCTCATGCCTGTTGAAATAATCAATAACACCATCACGGCAAATTACCGGGCCGGGATCATGGGAGTTGATCCTTCGCTTACCCCCCTGATAAAAAACAATATCATCAGCCACAACCAGAAAAGCGGTATTAAGCTTGCTGCAAAAGGGTATGCATATAACCTGCTTTATGCAAATAATCTGGAAAGTGAGTCGTATCCGGAGTTTATTTGGTCGGTTCGTCGTCAGTTTAGCGGCTATGAAGATGAGGAAAGCTATTTGACGCAGCATAACATTATTGCCGATCCGCTATATGTTGATGCAACTGCGCACGATTTTCATTTGCGACCTGTCTCTCCTGGGATTGACGCCGGCGATTCCGCTGCTCTCTTCAATGACAAATATTTCGGTCCGTCCATGGGGGCTGAGGTCAATGATCTTGGTGCTTATGGTGGCCCTTTTGCTGTCAGCGAAACAGGCAGGATGAATCATTCGCCCCAGGCGAATCCTGGCGCCTCACAAACTGTCTACATTGAAGATGAAGTGAGCCTGGACGCTTCCGGTAGTGCTGACCCAGATGGTGATACCCTTTTCTTCTTCTGGGGTATTCTTTCAAAACCTCCAAACAGCGTGGCCGCCCTTTCCGATGAAAACAGCGCAACGACCTCTTTTATTGCCGATATGCCCGGTGAATTCACGGTTCAGCTTCGTGTCAGGGATCGGTTTGGCGCAGTAAGTGATCCGCAAACTGTTACGATTATAGCCCGGGAAAATCGACCTCCTACCGCCAAAATTGGTGCTATACGGAAAAAGATCAACCTGGGGGATGTGGTAACTCTGCCACTGTATGACAGTGGCGATGCGGATGGTGATACCTTGACGTATAAGTGGGAGCTAACCTATAAGCCAATTGCCAGCCGCACCAGTCTTGCAGGAAGTACAAGCTTAAATCCCACTTTGGCCGTGGATGCCCCCGGATGCTACACACTGCAGTTGACAGTCAACGACGGTACGATAGACAGCATTCCGGACTCTGCACATTTTTGTACAGACTATCAGGCTCAATTTGGTATACGTGATGTCCCTGGACAATATCCAACCATTCAGACCGCTATTGACTCATCCTTTGATGGAGATATTATTATCGTCCAGAAAGGGATATATAAGGAAAACGTTATCGTTGACAGGGTTGTAAATCTTATTGGGGTCGATTGGCCAGTTATAGATGGTGGAACCACTAAAGGCAGTGGCGAGGCTCTGCATATTTTTTATGTGGGAGAGGATGCCGGGCAGGTTCAGGGCTTTGTGATAACTGGTGGTGGCACTGCCCCCCTTGGCCACGGGATACGGATATGGAACTCGTCACCGGAGATCTTTAATAACAAAATTATGCGAAATGGCTATGTTGGTGTCGGTATTCATGGCAAAGAGAGGCTCACCAGGGAGACAAGAATTCACGATAATTTTATTTTTGAAAATATGGTGGGTGTGGGCAATGGGCTGGGCTGTGGCGGCCAGATATACAGAAACTATATTTATGATAACCGCATTGCCGGCGTCGGTGCGAAAGGTCTGTCATCACCGATAATCAGCGGCAACAAAATTTACGGTAATTTTACTGGTGTTGGCTCTCGGGGTGTGGCCTTCCCTCATATCGACCAAAACAACATTTATGATAATGTTTTTGGGATAAGTATCAATCAGGTCAGGCCTCTGGAGCCGTTTGAACCAAGGCAGGTGCAGATTACAGGTAATTTTGTCTCTCGAAACCAGCAGGGGGGAATATTTGTTTCATCCTTGAATTCGAATCCAATTGTTGTCTCTGAAAACACGGTGGATTCGAATAATCATGAAAGCGCAGAACTTGAGCGTGGGGGTGGAATTATTATCGGTTATCCGCAGCATCCTCGCCCAGATACTCTTGCCGAAAACAATTTTTTGAGCAATAACAAAAACTATAATCAGCAAAACTATAGCCTGTCTGGACTTACTAGCATTGTAGAACCAGAAAGGCCTGCGGGATATACCCCGTAAGTGCTTATTTCTCTTGACTTTATACGGTCATCTTGCTAATCAAAATCAAGTTGTACTGCTAAAAATCAATGGGTTAAATGAATAATCAAAATTTGGGCGAGAAAACATGAAAAAATCGAGTTTAGTCGTAATGCTATTTCTAACAGCGGTTCTTTTTGCTTTTACATCGGCCAGTGAGGCGGCAAACGAACCAGGTGCTGCTGCCAATACGCAGCAGTCGAAAGCTGTAGGTAGAATGGCTGATACAAGTCAGCAGTTTACCGTTGGGAGCCTTCCCGAAGAGATCATAATCAACCTCAATACCGTAGAGAAAGACTCTGCTGATACGCAGCCACGGCTTAAATATCTCAAATTTACTGGACTACGAGTTGCTGAGGATGGCAAAACTGTAGAGTTTAATATTGAAAACAGTTTCGACCTCCCTGATGCAGAAGATATCCTGCTCGGCGGCTTAATGCTCTCCAGTATGGTTCGTTATGATTATGATGGCGGCGAAAAACTCCATACGGCGGTGTTGTTTAAAGATAAACGAGTAATACTTGAACAAGGGGTAAATACCTTTAAAACAGATCCTGCCACCTATCCGAACGTGGCCAGTATTGAAAAACTCCAGTTTTTTCTGATGCCGCCACGGACTGATTTTATTCGCAAGAAACAGGCTGTCAGCGATGATGTTGCTGATACCAGTCAGGCTTTTTCGGTTGCTAATCTGCCGAACCGTATTGTTGTTGATCGTAACACCATCGCTCAAAATGCCTCCCAACGGGATCCGCGTCTCGAATATATCGAGATCAGGGACTTGCAGGTTGGTGCCGACGGTAAAACGGTTGAGTTTTCGGTTGAGAATATCTTTCAACGTCAGAAGTTGATCCCGATTCATGTCGGTTCTTTCATGGTCACTGGTATGGCTCGTTACGGATATGACAACGGGGCAGAACTGCACAGCACGGTTTTGCTTTCCCAGATGCAAGTCACCTTTGAGAAAGGAACGACCAAATTTAAAACAGATCCTGGGCTTTATCCACTGGTTACCAAGCTGGAGTCTGTTCAGTTTTATTTCACACCGGTGTCAAGGATGCTTGACCCCGGTCAGACCCAGAAAGATATCTTGGGGAGTGCAAATTAGCGATGAAGGGACGAAGGCTAATCGGGGTAATCCTGATAGTGGTATTCTTCGGTTTTGGTTTATCTGTGGCGGAGATTAGTTTTGCAGAAGATTTACAGACACCCTCGAAAACTCCTTATTCACAACAGCCAAACCCTAACCTGCCGGTTGTTGATGAACAGGTGATGCAGGATGCCGAAAAATTTATTCTCGAAATGCAACAGAAGATGATGCAGGAGAACCAGAAGATTATGCAGCCTAAGATTCAACAGGCTATGCAGGAAAAAATGCAGAAAACGGTTAAGCCGAATAAACTTGCGGGTAACCAGAATGAGAAACCGGAGCAACGTGGAAAAAAATAGTCGAGAAGCTCATTCCCTTCAACATACGTTGTCTTTTAGTAAAACCGGCCCTCTAAAGCCGGTTTTTTTATTAACAGCGATTGTAACCAGCGTCATTTGTGAGGCAATAAATCCATGGAAATAGCAAAATTGTTGGTTGGCAATAGATCGAAATTGCTCGTGAAGGGCTCAGTATTTCTACTTTTTGCTGGGTTTTTTGTTTTGACAATGGTGGTGACAAAGGCGGGCGCTGAAACCTCAACCGTAACCGAGCAAGATCTCGGTACCCAGAACGCTGACTCGGAGGTTGAGCTTGATATTCGTGCCATCCAGAAAAAGATGATGCAGGAAGGTATGCAGCAGAAAAAAATGCAGGAGGTTATTCAAGAGATGATGCAGGTCAAAGTTCAGGAGAAAATTGACGCTGCAAGCTCTTTCCCCAAACGAGTTCAACCCGACCAGATGCAGCAAGAGGTCCAATCAACTATGCGACCCAAATTACAGGGGATGATGCAACAGAAGGCGGGTGTTACGGTTGGTTCCGGGCCGCCATCAACACCACCAGAGGGCAATAAAAAATATATTTTCAGCAGTTTGCCCCAGTCGATTCTTGCCAAACAGCATAGTCAGCAGGTCCTGATGCCTGATATCGAGGAGGCGATTATGCTGGTGCTCAAGGTTGGCAGGGAGACGGCAGCCCCGCTTATTGACCGTGAATTTCACAACAACGGGGCCATTATTACCGTTCCCGATCAGCACAAATCAATTCAAGCGGCTATTGATGCGGCACAATCAGGCGACACCGTTCTTGTTAAAGCAGGAACTTATTTTGAGCAATTGACCATGAAAGATGGCGTTAAACTGGTATCTGATTCCGCCGACCAGGGTGACGAGCTTGTTGCTGTTGCTGGAGCGGTCATAAAGCTGCCGAGCAGAGCCCTTCGAACAATCATTGACGGTACCAAGGCTAAACCTTCGAAACACGGTATGATTGATTTTAACCCTGGAGTTGAGCGTAAAACAATTATCGATGGTTTTACGATTCAAAACCTTCCTCATCAGGACCACCATGTTCCTGGTCACGCCCATGGACTTAATGTCCGAGGGGCCAGCCCTATTATCACCAACTGTTTAATTCGTAACATGGGCAGCACTGGTATTGGTAATCACGTTGTTTACAATGACCAGGAGAGTTCTGTGCCGAGTCGGGATTTTCGCTGGCAAAACATCAAGAATTTTTCCTCTCCGGTTATCTATAATAACATTGTCCATAGCAGCGTAGGACTTGGCATCGGATGTAATCACTTCTCAACACCAATTGTCCTTGCCAATGAAGTCTACAATAATGATGATTCGGAGGTCTCTGGAAGCCCATCTCCGGGAATTGGTAATAAACACGGCTCTGCCGCCACAATTATCGGCAATATCGTTCATGACAACCCCGGCGGCGGTATTCAGTGTAAAGTCGGCGATCCTCAGGGTATGTATAATATTGATCGTCCAACCCACCCTTCCATCGTGCAGAATGTTATATACGATAACGGCATGGAGAAGGCTGCTATCAGCAGTCAAGGCGCGGGTTCTCTGGAAACACCAGTTATTATTAGCGGGAATTATGTCTTTAACTCCGGGGCAGCCGGCATCGGGTTGATGGATGGTGCGGTGGCCATAATTGAAGACAATATGGTTGCTAATAGCAAGGATCCCGGTATTGCCGTGAAGAGCAGTACGGTTCTCAAACTTAATGGCAATGGGGTTGATGGAATGGTTGATACGCCGGGTATTTTACTTGTAAATAAAACGGTTGTTCATGAGATGCTTGCAAACACAGTCACGCCTGGTGATCAACCACCGTTTATGCTTAAAGATGATAGTAGTATCATGGAAAAGGCAGCTAAGGTTGTGGAATAAGGCACTTATCAAAATAATCAATAAGGCACTAAAAAATCCCATGTTCACGAAGTATGTTGATGCCGATGCCGATCAAGACAAGACCTCCGACGATTTCGACATTTTTGCCCAGTCTGGTTGCCGAACCTACCCAGTTGCCCAGGTGAATGCCTAAAGCGGTTCCTGCTGTGGCAACGACGCCGATGATCAGCGCGGGAAACCAGATTGCTATTTTAAGCACCGCAAAGCTTAACCCCACAGCCAGTGCATCAATGCTGGTCGCCACAGAGAGTACAACCAGGTTTCGACCGCGAGTTGGATCTCTTTCGCATTTGTCCTTCCCATCGTCAGGTTCAACTGCTTCCCAGATCATTCTGCCACCTACAAAGGCAAGCAGGCCAAAGGCCAGCCAATGGTCAAAGCTTTCAATATAGTTGCGAACAGACAACCCTGCCGCCCAGCCGATAATATTCATTCCAGCCTGAAAAAGCCCGAAATGCCAGGCGAGTCGGAACATATGCCGAAAGCTGACCTTTGGTAAACATATGCCGGTTGCAATGGCAACAGCAAAGGCATCGACCGCCAGGGCCACAGCGATTAGAAAAATTGTAGAAAACTCCACAGCTTACCTATAGGGGAGATAATAAATCAATTGTATTGACAGAAGCGAATTGATGATTATTTTCTTCCGCCAATCGCCGAATTAATCAGGGCGAGCACTGTTGTAGCAACTTCGGTTCAAATAGTTTGTTAATGAGTAGCTGAAAACTGTCGTCGTCTTAATTTTGCACCACTGCCATATACGGCGATATCGCTCAGTTCCAGTCACATAATTAATCGTAAGTAAGAGGTAAATGAACATGGCTAAAAAGAAAGAAGAAACCCTTGAGTTTCAATCGGAAACTAAGAAGCTCCTCGATATTGTAATCCACTCCTTGTATACCGAAAAGGATATTTTTCTGCGCGAGCTTATTTCTAACTCGGCAGATGCGCTCGAGAAAATGCGTCATCAAGGGTTAATGGAAGAAGATTATTTTGATAAAGACGTTGAACTCGATATCAAGATTACCTGTGATGAAAAGAATAAAACCATCACAATAGTTGATACCGGTATTGGCATGACCAAAGAAGAACTAATAGCCAATCTGGGAACAATTGCCCATTCAGGGTCTAAAACATTTCTGACTGAGCTTAGTGAGAGTGCCAAGAAAGATTTGAGTTTAATTGGCCAGTTTGGTGTTGGTTTTTATTCTGCCTTTATGGTTGCCCAGAAAGTAACCGTTCAATCACGGTCGTACCGTAAAGATGATATTGGTCATCAATGGAGTTCTGAAGGCACCGGCAGCTATACGGTTTCAGACTGCAAGGGTTTGCATCGCGGCACAAAAATCATCATCCAACTCAGTGAAGAGACAAAAGATTATGCTCAGGAAAGCACTCTCAAGCGAATAATCAGGCAGTATTCGAATTTTGTTTCTTTTCCGATCAAGGTGTCTGGTGAAGTAATTAACACGGTCACGGCACTTTGGACAAAGAGTAAGAGTGATATAAAAGACGAGGAGTATGTCGAATTCTATAAATTTGTTGGCAATGCCTATGACGAGCCTAAATATACACTGCATTTTAGTGCAGATGCGCCGCTGGCCATTCGCTCTATTTTGTTTGTGCCAAAAGACAATATTGAGCGAATGGGCTTTGGCCGACTTGAGCCTAGCGTCAGTCTGTATTGCCAGAAGGTGCTGATTGATCAGCACAGTGAAAAAATTCTGCCTGAGTGGCTGCGCTTCTTAAAAGGTGTTGTTGACTCTGAAGACCTGCCGTTGAATATCTCCAGGCAAGCCTTGCAGGATAATGCTTTGGTTGCCAAAATCAACAAGGTTGTTACCTCGCGCTTTCTTAAATTCCTTGATGAGCAGGCAAAAAAAGACTCCGAAGGGTATGCCGAGTTCTGGAAGACGTTTGGCATTTTCCTGAAAGAGGGTGCAACAAGCGACTTTACCCACCGAGAAGGGATTTCCAAGCTACTCCGTTTCGAGTCCTCTGCCTCTGAGCCTGGTAAGTATGTCTCTTTGGCTGACTATGTTGGGCGAATGAAAGAAGGCCAGAAGGACATTTACTACATTAACGGCTCCAGCCGTGATGCGATTGAGGCAGGTCCATACCTTGAAGCCTTTAAAAAGCAGGAGTTTGAGGTCATTTATACCTTGGAGCCCATCGATGATTTTGTCTTAAGTCACCTTGGCGAGTTTGACGGCAAGAAGCTTCTTTCCGCTGACCGCGCCGACCTTGAACTGCCTGATGCTCCAAAAGATGAAAATGAGCCGCCTAAAGATGCTCTGGATAAGACCATAGCGACCTCCTTGACCAAATGGATGAAAGAGACCCTGGGAGATAAGGTGAAAGAGGTTCTTGAGTCCAAGCGCCTTGTTGACAGCCCGGCAATTATCGTTAATCCGGATGGCTTCATGACCTCATCCATGGAGAGGATTATGCGTGCTCAAAACCAGGATGGCGGGCTTCAGCAGTTTGGCTCCAAAAACCTGGAGATCAATACCGGTCATCAGTTGATTAAAGATCTAGCTGATTTGCGGGTAAAAGATGACAACTTTGCCAAGGTAATTGTTGCGCAAATTTTTGATAATGCCATGATTCAAGCAGGTCTGATTGTAGAGCCGCGTGCCCTGGTTGAGCGCAACTACGAGATTTTGGCAAAGGCAGTCAAAGCGTAGCCTGTAGGTGTCTAGGCTGTAGGTGTTTAGCCTACAGCCTACAGCCTATACTTATCATCGTATTCTTTTTCACAAAACCTCAATAGTGTAGAACCTAAAAACCATGATTGAAGTAAAAAATTTAAGCAAATACTATGATGATGTCGAAGCCCTGAGCACGGTCTCTTTGTCTATTGCTTCCGGTGAAGTTATTGGCTTACTAGGGCCTAACGGCGCCGGCAAGACCACCTTGATGAAAATTTTAACTGGTTACATTCATCCCTCGTCCGGCAGTGCCTCTGTTGGTGGTTTTGATGTCCTTGAAGACACAGAACGGGTTCAGGAGATGATCGGCTATCTCCCGGAAAATGCCCCGATTTATCCAGAATTGACGGTTCAGTCGTATCTGAAAATGATTGCTGATCTGCGAAATATCCCAAAAAATCAGCAGACTGCCTATATCTCAGAAGCCATTCATGCTGTCGATCTGAGTGATCGTCTGACCAGGCCAATTGGCACGTTAAGTAAGGGCTACAGGCAGAGGGTTGGTCTGGCCCAGGCAATACTTCATAAGCCAAAGCTCTTAATTCTCGATGAGCCCACCAACGGTCTTGATCCAACTCAGATTGTTGAGGTGCGTAATCTCATCAAAAAACTGTCCAAACACAGTACGATTCTGGTCTCCACCCATATTCTCTCAGAGGTTGAAGCGACCTGCGATCGTGCCATCATTCTTATTGGCGGGCAGGTCAAGGCCGACTCCTTGCTGGCTGAACTCTCAGCCACCTCGTCTGCACGCCTGACTGTTGCCAGAAACAGTGATGAGAAAGCTATCGCCCAGGTTCTTGAAGCAATGGCTGGCGTTAAAACTGTGCGGATGACCGAAAGTGCTGCCAAGGTTGTCTATGCCATTCAAGCTGAAACGGATGTAGATATCTGCCCTGCAATTTTTTCAAAGGCCAAGGAGCATGATTGGCCTTTGTGGGAGTTGCGACACGATGAAAGGAATTTGGAGGCAGTTTTTAATGAACTTACTGCGGTGGATGGAGGGATACGATGAATCAACTACTTTCTATCACCAAAAAAGAGCTTAAGGCCTATTTCGGTTCGCCAATGGCAGCCCTGTTCATTGGCGCATTTTTAGTTTCAACCCTGTTTTCCTTTTTCTGGCTGGAGACTTTCTTTGCCCGAAATACTGCCGACATTCGCCCGTTATTCAGATGGATGCCAATTTTAATGATCTTTCTGGTTGGAGCCCTGACCATGCGGCAATGGAGTGAAGAACAGCGTATGGGTACCCTTGAAATCCTGCTGACTCTGCCTGTAAAGCTCTGGCAGCTGGTCCTCGGCAAATTTCTGGCTGTGCTGGTGCTGGTTGCAGTGGCTTTGGCGCTTACTCTTGGTCTGCCCATCACTGTTGCACTGCTTGGCAATATTGATTGGGGTCCAGTGCTTGGCGGCTATATTGGAGCCCTGCTTATGGCGGCGGCCTACATATCCATTGGTCTGTTTATCTCTTCAAAAACAGATAACCAGATTGTTGCCTTAATCCTGACGGTTCTGGTTGGTGGTTTCTTTTACCTTCTGGGTTCGACTGGCATCACCAACTTTATGGGAAATGAGGCCGGTGAATTTTTCAGGGGTTTAGGGACCGGCAGCCGCTTTGCCAGTATAGAACGTGGTGTATTAGATATTCGTGATTTGGTATATTACTGTTCGTTGTCTGCCTTTTTTCTTTTGCTTAATGGTATCGCACTCGATCGGAAGCGGTGGAGTCGCGGCAAAAACACCATTGTCTATCGTCGAACAATTATTATCGCTTCAGTGCTTTTTGCGGCCAATCTGCTGGCGGTAAACCTATGGCTTCATAAGGTTGGCAGTTTGCGTCTGGATTTGACCGAGAATAGTGAATATTCATTGTCGCAAGTCAGTAAAGATCTGATTGCCAATATGAATGAACCTTTACTGTTGCGTGGTTATTTCAGTGAAAAAACACACCCCCTGCTCTCCCCGCTTATTCCACGGGTCAAGGACCTTATGCAGGAATATGCCATTGCCTCCAATGGACAGGTCGAGGTTGATTTTATTGATCCCAAATATGATGAGGCACTTGAAGCCGAAGCCAATCAGCAGTTTGGCATCAAACCCGTTCCCTTTCAGGTCGCCGGACGTTATGAGTCATCCGTTGTTAACTCCTATTTTAACATTTTAATCAAATATGGCGATCAGCACATTACCTTGGGCTTTAATGATATTATTGAAATCCAGCCCAGGCCTGATGGTCAGATTGACGTTCGACTCCGCAACCTGGAATATGACCTGACGAAATCGATTAAAAAAGTTGTCTACGGCTTTCAAAGCCTGAGCGCTGTTTTTGAAAAAATTCAGGGCCCTGTGACACTTACCGCAATAATCAGTAAGGATGCCTTGCCAGAGCAGCTCGCTGAACTTCCTGGAAATATCAGCAAGGTTGCGGAAGCCTTGGTGAAGGACTCAGATAAAAAATTGCGCTTTGAGTTTGTTGATCCCGGTCAGGATTTGCAACAGCGAAATGCTGTGAATCAACAATTTGGCATTGAGCCTATGCCAGTGTCTTTTTTCTCCCAGGACACCATTTATCTGTTCTTGTTTCTAAGTGTTGGTGATACCAATGAACGAATCTATCTAACCGGTGACATGGGGGAAGCTGAAATTCGAAAAGAAGTGGAGGCGGTATTAAAGCGCACCTCCTCTGGATTTATCAAAACCATAGGTCTCTGGGTGCCAACTCCTGAGGTGCCGCCGGAAATGGCCATGTACCAGCAGGCCCCACCAGACTCATATCGTGCCATTCAACAGGTGTTGCCGGAAAATTATAATCTTGAAAAAATAGCGCTCAGCTCTGGGCGAGTGCCTACCAACATTGACGTTCTTGTTGTTGTTGCGCCTCAGAACATGAGCGATCTGGAGCGATTTGCCATTGACCAGTATTTAATGCGGGGCGGTGCGGTTGTTGCCCTGGCTGGGTCTTATGTTCTTGATTTAAATCCAAACGCCCAGTCAATTAATGTGAAACGTGTTGAAAATGGCGTGGCGGATCTTTTGAATCATTATGGTTTTAAAGTTGAAGAAACACTGGTCATGGATAAGCAGAATGAACCGTTTCCTGTTCCTGTTACAAGAAATCTCGGGGGTTTCCAGGTTCAGGAGATTAAAAGAATTGACTATCCGTTTTTTGTTGATGTACGGCAAGACGGTATGGCCAAAGACAGTCCGGCAGTCGCCAGTCTGCCGGCAGTAACTATGAACTGGGCCTCTCCTGTTGTGATAGATGAAGAGAAGAATAGTTCGCGTAAGGTTTCAGAGTTGCTCTCCTCCTCCCCTGAATCGTGGTTGTATAACGGTGCCAATATTCAGCCGGATTTTGGCCGATATCCAGGCAATGGTTTTGTCGAAGGCGACGAATTTTCCAGCCAGGTACTTGCCGTCTCTTCGCAGGGCGTGTTCAAAAGTTATTTTTCTGATCGCCTCGATCCTCGGGACGAAAAACGCCAACAGGAAAAGGCCAATGAAGAGGATCTTGAAGATGCTGAAGCAGACGCTGCTACTGAACTTCCAGAGGCACCGGTAATCAAGAGATCATCAGAGTCGGCCAGACTCGTTGTGGTCGGAAGTTCTGAGTTTATAAACGATACAGTTATCAGTATCTCCCAAAGCACGAGTCAGGATCGCTTTTTAAATAGCCTGGGCTTTCTGCAGAATCTAATAGACTGGTCTGTTGAAGATGAAGAACTTCTGATGATTCGTTCCAGGGGAACTCATGCCCGTATGCTGCTTCCACTCACTCATCAAGAGCAAACGTTCTGGGAATGGCTTAATTATGGTGTGGCAATTTTAGCACTATTGATCGTCAGTCTTTATGGTGGCTTACGCAGAAAAAAAGAGCGGCCAATGGTTTTGTTGGGGGGTAACTAAAAGTGAATAAAAAAAATAGTATAACAATTTTAGTCGTACTACTGCTAATACAAGCGGCATTGATTGTCTATCTCTATAGGCCTGGGCAGAAACAGTCGGCGCCTTCTGTGAGCTTACTGAGCACTGTAGAGTCTCAAGCTGTTTCCTCGTTGGCGATTACCGACGAGAATGACAGCACGATCATTATGAAAAAAAAGGGTGAGGCCTGGTTCGTCGGTGAGGAACAGTTTCCCGCTGATTCGGCCTCTGTTGAGAGTATTATCCAGAAAATCAGTGGGTTGGAGTCAGCTCGTTTGGTAAGTCGCACTAAATCCAGCCATAACCGCTTAAAGGTTGGTGATGCGGTTTTTAATCGAAAAGTTGTGCTTGGTTCCGACAAAGGGGACAGCATCTTTTTTATGGGAACCGCCCCAAGTTCAAAATCAGTGCATCTTCGCGTTTCTGGTCACAATGAGGTCTATCAGGTGGCAGGTATTTCAGCCTGGGAGCTGCAAGCGGAGCGAGATTCTTGGTGGCAAACCAAATATGTTACCTTGGAGCCGGAGGCAATCAATGCTCTGACGATTACTAATACTCACGGCACAATCAGCTTGAAGCGGTCAGATGATGAAAAATGGCAGTTTGGTGGAGAGCTTTCAGGGGAGCTTGACCAGCAGAAAGCAGCAGCGTTAATTGGTTCAATTTCAAATATATCTATTTCTGAGTATTTGAAAAAAGATTTTTCCATCGACACAAAGCCTGCCTGTAGAATCGAATACAGAACAGATAAGGGAACGATCTCTTTGCAGATATGGCCTAAGAGTGAAGACAATGACGACCATGTTGCCAAACTCTCAACGGCAGAGTTCTACTCGAAATTACGGTCCTATATAATTCAGGAGGCACTTGACGCAACAAGCCAGGAGCTTTTGGTTGAAGAGCCTGAACAAGGCGTTTTGCCGGCACCCGCATTAGAGCAATAGTATACCCCACTATAGGTTTTATGCAGGAAAAACACGAGATTCGGCCAGGCCAATCAATAGAGCTGTTAAAGGAGCTGCACATCCTTACCCGCGACGGTAAGATGAACCAGGACAGCAGGCGTAAGCTTAAGCAGGTCTATCACCTCTATCAATTTATTGAGCCGCTCTTAAAGGCAGTTCAGGAGGATCATTCCGATATTTTGTTGGTCGATCATGGCGCCGGTAAATCGTATCTCGGCTTCATCTTGTACGACCTGTTTTTTAAGGATCAGGATAACGGATCACACATTTTCGGCATAGAAACACGGCAGGAGCTGGTTCATAAATCACAAGCCTTGGCTGCGCGACTGAATTTCCCCGGCATGACGTTTCTGGAATTATCAGTTGCTGCAGCCATTGAATCAGCGGCTCTACCCGTAAAGGTGGATATTGTGACGGCCTTACATGCCTGTGATACTGCCACTGATGATGCTATTCATTTTGCCTTGAAGAAACAGGCACAGTTTATTGTCGTGGTGCCTTGCTGTCAGGCTGAAGTTGCTGCTTATTTAAGAAAAAATAAGGGTGATGCTCTGGCGCACAGCAGCTTGACCGAAATATGGCGGCACTCTCTCCATACACGTGAATTCGGCAGTCTGGTCAGCAATGTACTTCGTTGTCTGCAACTTGAGGCCCACGGGTATCAGGTAACGGTCACCGAGCTTGTTGGCTGGCAACACTCCATGAAAAACGAATTGATTATTGCCACCTATAAAGATATGCCTCGGCGTCGCCCAGCTGAACGGCTGCACGAAATCCTTCAGACATTGGGTCTTGAGGAATTGAGCAGCCGTTTTTTTATTTCTAGTTAATTACCATTCGTGGCGATAGTCAGCAGGTCTGTTAAAGTGGCGGCTTGCTCTGTGGTTTGCTCTTTTGTAGTGGCTGTTTCGTTTGAAGTTACGGTGTTTTTTACTACCAATAATAACCGTTTGAGTAACCAGCTCAGATCTGTCGAGTATCCACTCCCCATTCTGTAGACAGGCGGTGCCATAAACCTTTTCCGGGCGGCCGTCAATTTCGGCAAGCATTTCTGTCTCACGGCAGATGGGTTCCGGTTCGGTCTGTGGTGCTGGTACGACTGTGACGTAGCGTGTCTGAGGGTACTGTCGGACAGGTGTCCGATATGAAACCTGATTAGCAACACCATTTTTGTCCCTCTCATTGCCGATCATATAACCAAGCATGCTTCCCACTGCCGTGCCTATAAGAGTGGCTTCGGTATTTCGGCCAATCGCCTGACCGATCAGCGCCCCACCCCCGGCACCTAGGATAAAGCCGTCAACACCATTTTGTTGGGCCTGGGCAACAGTTGTTGTTACCACTAGAGAAAGTGCGACAATTAATGTAGTTAAAGTTTTCATGATTTGTCCTCCTGTTTGGTTTGTGATTGGTAAACGTTAAAAATGTTTCCCTTTGTTTCTAAAATACGGCACAATCCCCTCAAGCAATAGATGACATTGGGTTACTTTGGTCTAGACATAGCCCCAAATCGACCCGGCATTGCCTGTTTTACGGTTAAATTTGACGTGCAGCGTTGACGTGTATCAGTTTGAGGCTTACATGTCTCAACCCATATAACCAACGCTACTTACCTTTCATATTAGCCAGAAACTATTTCTTACAGGCCAACACAGATTGTAAAGAGCTCATAAATGTCACAGACCTATATTCGTATACGGGGCGCCCGTATGCACAACTTGAAAAATATTGATCTTGATCTGCCAAGGGACCAGCTGATTGTTTTTACCGGCTTAAGCGGTTCTGGCAAGTCTACCCTTGCCTTTGATACCTTGTATGCTGAGGGTCAACGGCGATATGTTGAGTCCCTGTCCACTTACGCCAGACAGTTTTTAGGTCAGATGGACAAGCCGGAAGTTGATACACTTGAGGGTTTGTCCCCCGCTGTGTCTATTGAGCAGCGCACCACAAACCGCAACCCCCGTTCTACCGTGGGCACGATCACTGAAATTTATGATTACCTGCGGCTTTTGTATGCCCGGGTTGGCAGGCCGCATTGCCCTGATTGTGGTAAGCCGATTGAGGCCCAGAGTATTCAGGATATGGTGGCAGCCTTGTTGGCTAAGCCGGAAGGAACCAAGGTTATTTTCATGGCCCCTCTGGTTGATGGGAAAAAAGGTACCCACGCCACCTTGTTTAATCGTCTACGGACTGAGGGATTTATTCGTTTACGGATAAATGGTGAGTTTAGAACTCTTGATGAAGAGATTGAGCTTGAGAAGAACAAACGCCATTCGGTTGAGGTGGTTGTTGACCGATTGGTTATTAAGTCAGGCATTGAGAGGCGACTTTCGGAATCAGTAACCACAGCGGTTCGCCTCTCTGAGGGGCTTCTTCTGGTGCATTATCCTGAAGATGCCACCGAACACCTTTTGAGTGAACGAGCGTCTTGTAATAGCTGCGGAATTAGTCTGCCGGACTTGTCTCCCCAACTATTCTCCTTTAACAACCCCAAAGGAGCTTGCCCGGAGTGCAGCGGGCTTGGAGTTAAACAGTTCTTTGATCCGAATCTTCTGGTGCCGGAGCCATCGTTAAGTATCAACAAAGGGGCGATTGCACCGTGGCGCAATCGTTCAGCGATGTCGTATTCTACTCAGCTTCTGACAGCTTTGGCGAAGCACTACTCCTTCAGCTTGACTACTCCATTCAACAAATTGGCCAAAAAAGCAAAAGAGGTCATCTTGTATGGTACCGGCCGCCAGGAAATTCAATTCACCTACGAGCGGCGCCAGCGCCGACTGGAGTTTGCTAAACCCTATGAAGGAATTATTCCTCAGCTAGCCAGGCGCTATAAAGAAACAGCTTCCGGGTTGATCCGGGAAGATCTCGATCAATATATAAATGTGCAGCCTTGTCCGGTGTGCCATGGTGCGCGTTTGAGCCCTGCCCCGCTATCTGTTCGTATCGGCAAATACAATATTTATGAGATGACCTGCCTTGGCATTGAGCAGCTGGCCAGGGAGTTATTGACAATATCGTTTTCAAGTCAGGAAAGGTTTATTGCCACTCCCATATTAAAAGAGATAGGAGAAAGGCTTGCGTTTCTTAATGGCGTAGGACTTGGCTATCTTTCGTTGTCCCGCAATGCCTCTACCTTGTCAGGGGGTGAGTCTCAAAGAATTCGACTGGCCTCGCAGATAGGGACTTCGCTGATGGGTGTTCTTTATATTTTGGATGAACCGAGCATTGGCCTCCACCAGCGGGATAACCAGCGCTTAATCAAGACCTTAACTCGGCTCAGGGATTTAGGAAATACCGTGATTGTTGTAGAACATGATTCGGACACAATTATCGCAGCTGATCATGTTCTCGATATGGGGCCAGGTGCCGGGGTGCATGGTGGGAATATTGTCTATAATGGTCCTGTTGCCGGCTTATTTGACCATGAAGAATCATTGACGGGAGGCTATCTCTCTGGTCGGCTGGTTATTGCATTGCCCAAAAAACGTAGGAAGGCGAGAAAAACCCATCAACTTACAGTGCATAAAGCCATAGTCAACAACCTGCAAGCAGTTACCTGTTCGTTCCCTTTGGGGCTTATGACCTGTGTTACCGGGGTTTCCGGCTCGGGCAAGAGCTCTCTGGTCATGCAGACCTTGTATAAAGGTGTTTTGAGTCAGTTGCAAAGCGCCATTGGGCCGGCGGGGGAGTGCCAAAAAATCACCGGTCTTCAACATATAGATAAGGTAATCGATATTGATCAAAGTCCAATTGGGCGGACTCCGCGCTCGAATCCAGCTACCTATACCGGCGTTTTAACACCGATTCGTGAACTATTGGCCAGGCTGCCCGAATCTCGAGCTCGGGGTTATCAACCCGGACGATTTAGTTTTAATATTAAAGGAGGCCGTTGCGAGGCCTGTGAGGGTGATGGTGTCATCAAAATTGCCATGCACTTTCTGCCCGATGTCTATGTGACATGTGAGGCCTGTCGTGGTAAACGTTACAATACCGATACCCTGGATATCCTGTATAAGGGCAAGAGTATTGCTGATATTCTTGCTATGAATGTTGAAGAAGCCCTTGATTTTTTTAAGAAAATTCCAGCCCTGCAATCACGATTGCAAACTTTATTTGATGTCGGCCTTTCCTATATCTCCCTTGGCCAGTCGTCTGTTACATTGTCTGGGGGAGAGGCTCAGCGCATAAAATTGGCCCGGGAGTTGAGTAAGAGAAGTACCGGCAGAACGTTGTATATCCTTGATGAACCCACGACAGGCTTACATCCTGCAGATATTCAACATCTTTTGATTGTGCTAAACCGTTTAGTTGACAGTGGTAATACCATTGTTGTTATCGAGCATAATCTTGATGTTATAAAAACCGCTGACTATGTCGTTGACCTCGGACCAGAGGGAGGTGAAGGTGGCGGCAGGCTAGTTGCCTGTGGAACACCTGAAGATATTGCCGCAAACAAGGAGTCATATACCGGCAGATTTTTGCAGCAGGTTTTAGACGTGGACCGCGCTTGAATCTATCATCAATAGATACCTGTTTAACGTCTCTCTTGTTGGCAATAAATCTGTATTTCGAGCTGATTTAATTATGTTTCGTTCAAAATCATTCTTTCTGTTTGTTCTTTCCGGGCTGGCACTGGTTGCCTTGCCCCTTGTCCTGGTGCTTATCAGCTCTGATTTTCTTATGGGGAAGTTGGTTAAACAGAGCTCCACCTCGGTCTACCGTTCTGTTTCTTCTGCCCAACTTGGCCTGAAGCTTGTTGAGAATATTACCAACCAGGAGAGGAAGATCCGGCAATATCTGGTTCTTGGTGATGCCCGATTATACGAGGACGTTCTTGGTCTGCACAAAGAGATTATTAACATATTAAATGGTCTTGAAACCCTTACACAGCAAGAGGCGCAAGCAAGGCGAGTCCGTGTCCTGAAAGAGCAGGAAGGTGCAATCTTCTCGGCACTTAAACTTGCTGCCGAGAACTCGGAGCAGACCACCCTTCTGTCGAACAGTTTTGTAGAGCTGGACCGTTTGGGCAAAGAGATGTATATGCTTAGCAATGAAGAGACCTATAAAGAGGTCGAGAAGTTACAAAATTCTGCAACTCATGCTCGGGCGACTCTGCTCACTTTGGCCTTTACATTGCTGCCGATTACGATTGCCTTGATCGCTTTTTTAGCCCGCCTTATCACCAAACCCATCAAAGAGATTGATCGGGGCATTAAGCAGCTTGGCCAGGGAAACTTCGTATCACCAATTGCGATAACCGGCCCCGAAGATCTGATTTTTCTGGGAAGGCGGCTTAACTGGTTACGAAAAAAACTGGCTAAATACGAAAAAGAAAAAAATAAATTCGCCGCTCATATCTCCCATGAACTAAAAACACCGCTCGCTTCAATTTATGAGGGCACCGAACTGCTAAATGATGAAATTGTTGGTCCCGTAAATGTAAAGCAGCGAGAAGTTGTCGAAATACTCCGCAAAAACTGTTTTCAGCTCCAGCAGCATATTGAGAATCTTGTGAGTTACACAATGGCCCAGGCTCAGAAAACGGCACTCATCGTAAGCCAGTTTTCTGTCAATGATCTCATCCTCCAGTGCCTTGAGGATTATAAGTCGGTTATCATGAAAAATAGTCTTACGTTGACAACAGAAATTGACCATTTTGATATTGTCGCTGACCGGGAGCGGATTAAGACGGTGATCGATAATTTGCTGTCAAATGCCTTTAAATATAGTCCATTTAAAGGGGCTTTACTGGTGTCGGCCTCCGTCGAAAATGATTTTTGTCAACTGCTGGTTGCAGATTCGGGTCAAGGAATTTCTGTTGAGGATAAAGAGTTTATTTTTTCACCATTCTATCAGGGCAGCTCGACAGGTCACACGCACATTAAGGGAACAGGGCTGGGCCTGGCTATCGCCCATGAATATGTTACTGCTCATGGCGGAACCATAGAGCTTGCTTCGTCGCCTCTTTGCGGAGCCTGTTTTAAAGTTCTTTTACCCTTAGACGATTCCCGACAGGTTTAAATATGAAAATATATCGTTATATCATTGTTTTTGCATTAATACTGTTCATTGGTGCAGGTTCAGGCTGCACATTGGTAGAGGTTCAACGAACAGCAGGAATGTTCCATGTCAATGGGCCGTATTGGGACGGTCCGGCTCAAAACTTTACCGTGAGCCATGTTCTCAATTACCGGCAACAACTGCGCACGCTTTCCGAGCAGCTCATTAATGATGAAGCTGAGCGCGTCAGGGAGGTTCACGTCCTTTCTAAGGGCCCAGTAGATCAGATTCAATATCTCCTTATTTTGGACGCCTTACCAGCGTCCCCCGATAACAAACAACTCATGGAGGGACTTTTTTCTGAACTAAATCAAGATACTTCGTTTATGCGCTCGGATGTGCAGGAGTTAGTGTTTTTGATTAAGGAGATTGTTTCATTGAAACTGGCAGGCCAATTGCACCGTCCTTTTATCAAAACTACTTGTCCTGAGGTCAAAGACAACACATCTGAACTCAAGATGCGGATTGAATCGTGCGAAGAAGAGTCGAAGGCCCTGGCAGATCAAATTCAAAAATTAAAGGATATTGAGCGAATATTAAACGATAGGGAACTCAGTATAGAGAAATAAAAGATGACTTCAGAAACCATAATGATTGTTGACGATGATGCCGATCTGTTAAGCCTTTTATCTATGAGGCTTTCCGGGGCTGGCTATGAAATCTGTCAGGCAAGCTGCGCGGAAGAGGCTTTGGCAAAACTTCCTGTTGCCAGGCCAGGATTGATAGTAACCGATTTACGCATGGGGGAAATGGACGGTTTAAGCCTCTTTGAGAATATCCGCAACATGGATTCTCTTCTGCCGGTGATTATCATGACGGCACATGGGTCTATTCCGGATGCGGTTGAGGCAACTCAAAAAGGGGTCTTCTCGTTTTTGACAAAACCGGTTGACGGAAAAAACCTTATTAAGGAAGTCAAGCGGGCGTTGAGCCTCAGCGGCTCATCCGGCGATAGCGGCCATGATGATTCTCGAGAGTGGCGGCGTTGCCTTATCAGCCAGAGCCAGATTATGGAGGATCTGCTGGCCCAGGCCAAACTGGTGGCCGGTGGACGATCCAACATAATGATCCATGGTGAAAGCGGTACAGGCAAAGAGTTGCTGGCCAAGGCAATTCATGCGGCAAGTCCGCGTCGTGATAAACCTTTTATTGCGGTTAACTGCGGTGCTATTCCCGAGACCTTGCTCGAATCTGAACTTTTTGGTCATGTTAAAGGTTCTTTTACAGGTGCTGTCAGAAACCATCTGGGTTTAGTCCGGGCTGCTGATGGTGGGACCCTGTTTTTAGACGAGATTGGTGACACTCCATTGTCTTTTCAGGTTAAGCTTTTAAGGGTGATTCAAGAACGAAATCTCAGGCCGGTTGGTTCAACTGAAACCATTGAGGTAGATGTGCGTATTATATCTGCAACGCATCAGTCCTTGCGTGAACTGATGGATAATGGTCAGTTCAGGGAAGACCTTTTCTATCGCCTTAATGTTGTGACGCTTGAGTTGCCTCCGCTTAAGGACAGGCCCGAAGATATCCCTTTGCTCGCCAACTATTTTTTACAGACCTTGGCTAAGGAGGCCAATAAAAAGGTTAACTCCTTCGCCCCGGAGGCAATGGAGTTGCTTATGGCAGAAGGCTGGCCAGGGAATGTCCGGCAGCTGTATAATGTCGTTGAACACTCGGTGGCGATTGCTACCAGTTCCATCATTTCCCAGGACCTTCTAAAGGTCACTATTCAGAAAGGCTTTAGTACCTTCCCAACCTATGCCGAGGCCAAACAGCGTTTTGAACAGGACTACCTCATAACATTGCTTAAAATGACCGAGGGTAATGTCACGCAGGCAGCCCGAATTTCTAAAAGGAATCGCACTGATTTTTATAAGTTACTCCAGAGAAACCACATTGTGTCTGCTCTTTTTAAGAAATCGTAAACTACAGGCAACGTATGTACGGGGTTCTGTTTTTGTCTCTTCTAAGCGACATGTGGTTTGTCAACAAACAAAAGTTCTACAGACAAACTCCCATGCTCAGGCGTCGCATAATCGCGACAAAAATCCCCTTTATGTTTCGCCACCTATACAGTAGTGCGTGTCTTGATTGCTGAAGTTGAAAATTATATAGTTTGTAACGTTTGAATTGGTTACCAACCCCCTGATTATTTCTCATAATAGTGGTGCGACAATTTGCCACATCGCAAAAAGCCAAATTATTTTCTAGATTCGTCTACTTAGCCCTGCTTTGCAATGAGGGTATAAATTTACTAAATGGGAGAATGATATGCTGAATACGCTTTGTCCGAGACCATCGGCTAAAAGAGATCCTCTGAAACGGGTCGGAGTTTTAATTGTTACACTGCTGTTAAGTGCTAGCAGCCTATATGCGCTCGATGTCAAGGTTCCAGACATCATGCATCCAATGAAAAACCCTAAGATGTACACTAAAACAATGGAGTGCCCCAATTGCGGGATGATGATTAACATGTGGGCTCGAACCAGGCATAGTTTCAGTAACCACGAAGGGGAGTTTGAAACATGTTCAATTCGATGCCTTGCCGATCTTTCTGCTAAGGCTGGTGAAAAACCTGAAAATGTAAAAGTTGCCGTGTATACCGAGCCGGAAAAAATGGTCTCCGCTCATGAGGCTGTTTACGTTGTCGGTTCTTCGGCAAAGGGTACAATGACGATGAAGTCAAAGATTGCCTTTGCTGATAAAGAGAGCGCCGAAAAATTTGTGGGTCAATATGGCGGTGAAATACAGGGGTTTGAGGCAACACTTAAAAATGCCACAATGGAAGTTGATAAAATGCGGGCCCAAATTCAGTCAAATCGCATGGGTAAGGGAAAAATCAGTGAGCCAGTTGCGGCAACATCCTGCTCACTTTGCGGTATGCCTCCTGCCAGCTTTCCAGCACACCGCTCTCAGTTAACGACAACAGATGGTGAAAACCTGCATTTTTGTTCGTCCAAGTGTCTGGTTAACTATGTGGATGAGCATAAGGACAGCGTGAAGCCGCAAGCCTCCTGGGTAACAGTCTATCCTGACGGTGATTATGAGTTTGTCAAAGGCCTCTATTATGTTGTTGGCTCTTCGGTGATGGGGCCAATGGGGCCTGAAGCCCTACCGTTTCGAAAAAAAGCTGATGCCGAAGCGTTGATTGCCAAACAGGGCGGGCGTATAGTTCGCTGGTCAGCACTTACTCCGGAAGCAATAGTTGTGAAGTAGTTTCGATCTCCAAAGCACTGCCACAGATCGAGGTGGTTCTGTGGCAGTGTCCTTTCTTCTGCCTTTTCAAGTCTTACACCCGTAGCGCTTTAATTTATTCTTTCTTCTTTTGTCTGTTTCCATTATAAATGCTAGCAAAAGAGTGTGGAGTCGATAAATATTCGACTTACTGCAATTAACTGATAATTGTGGTATAGGTTGTATCATGTTGAAGATAAAACCATTTTAAACTAAGAACCCAGAACTTAAAAAAGGAACCTTCCTATGAGTGATCAAAATACCGACAAAGCGGCACAAAAACCTCAAGAACACCCAATTTTTCGGCTTCAAAAGATGTATATCAAGGATTTATCCTTTGAAAATCCTAATGCCCCAGATGTTTTTACTGCCAAACAAGGGGAGCCTAAAGTTGAGGTAAATCTTGGCTTAAAAAATAAAGAGTTGCCTGGTGACGATCTCTATGAAGTCTCCATTAAAATTACCGCCAATATTACTCAGGGAACTGAAGGTAAAACACTGTTTATTACAGAGATTGAGCACTGTGGTGTTTTCTTGATCAAAAATATTCCAGCTGAGCATATGAATGCAGTTATGGCCGTTGACGCCCCAACGATGCTCTTCCCGTACACCCGTCAAATTATCAGCCAGATTTCTGTTGATGGCGGTTTCATTCCATTCCTGATGGAGCCTGTGAACTTTTTAGGTCTTTACCAGAACCAGCAAAAACAAGCTCAGGAGCAGGCAAAGAAAGAGAAAGCGTAGTGTGCGGCTCACACTACTCCTGATGATTTCGCCAATAAAAAAGGCTGAGCAACCTCACAGGTTGCCCAGCCTTTCTTATTTCATTAAGCCCATAATGACGAGCTGTGTGTGGGTGTTTATTTTTTTCTCTTTTCCCAGTCTGATAAAAAGCTTTCAATTCCTTTATCGGTGAGAGGATGTTTAGCAAGTTGCGCGATTACCTTAAAAGGAATTGTGGCAATATGGGCTCCGATCAGGGCGGAGTCAAGAACGTGAGTGGCACTTCGCACACTGGCAACGATGACTTCGGTCATATAGCCGTAATTATCGTAGATTGTCATGATATCACTGATGAGATCCATGCCGGGCAGCGAGATGTCATCCAAACGGCCTACAAAGGGGCTGGCGTAGGTCGCTCCAGCTTTGGCGGCCAATAAGGCCTGGGTAGCAGAAAAGATCAGAGTTACATTGGTCTTTATTCCTTCGGCGGTAAATATTTTAGTGGCCTTTAAGCCTTCTACGGTCATCGGAACTTTGATGACAATGTTGTCGCTGATGGTTGCAAGTTTTCTGCCCTCTTCCACCATACCCTTGGCCTCAAGGCTGATTACTTCGGCGCTGATCGGGCCGTCAACAATTTCGCTGATCTCCTTGATAACCTCTTCAAACTGCCGGCCCTCTTTAGCAATGAGAGATGGGTTGGTTGTAACGCCGTCCACCATGCCAAAAGACACAGCTTCGCGGATTTCATCGGTGTTGGCGGTATCAATAAAAAATTTCATTGTCTAGCTCCTTTATTTATTTTCTTGAAATGATTTCAGACATTTTTTGCTGCAAAAATAATATGGTTTACCTTTTAAAATTAGCTTTTCCGCCTCTTTTTGCGGGATGTAGGTGTGGCAGAAAGGGTCTTCGACTAAAATGTCATCCGGTGGCGTTTTGGCATCCCGATCGTGGTGATTAACGGAAGGCTTGTTCTTGCCTGCTGTTACTAATTTGAACAGAAAGTAAAAAAGAACGGCAAGGAGTATAATTTTGATGGGGGACACTTATTTTACCAGGTGGTTTTTATTACTTTATAATCAGCCTTTAGCGTTTGCCTCATTGAACGGGAGGACAGAAGTGAGGCCGGGTGTATGTGGTCTGGTGATAACTCTTCTAAAGGCGCAAGAACAAACAATCTTTTATGGAGCTCCGGATGAGGGATTTCAAGAGTAGAACTGCATAACAGTAGATCGTCATAATATAAAATATCGAGATCAATGGCTCTATCTTGCCCCGAAAGCCGGTTCCGGCCCATCTCTTTTTCGATTTTCAGCAGTTCCACGAGTAACTCTTCTGGGTTCAGCCTGGTTTCAAGAGCGCCAACAGCATTTGTGAACCAGTGTGTGGTCACGATACCAACTGGCTCCGAAAGGTATGGACTCGACAGTGTTAGTGGCGTTATTTTCGGGTGTCGGCCAAGATATTTCCAGGCTTCAGTCAGGTTAATCCGTCCATTACCAAGATTAGAACCGAGGCCGATAAAAACTAATGCCATGAAAGGCTCTAAAAATCCTGTAGGCCCAAAACGTCAAACATGGTGTAGAGGCCATTGGCTTTATTGGCGACCCAGGCTGCAGCTACGGCTGCTCCCTTGGCAAAATTATCCCGACTATGGGCTCTGTGGGTGATTTCAATTCGCTCGCCGGCGCCGGCAAAATAAACAGTATGTTCGCCGACAATATCACCAGCACGAACTGTTTGAATGCCGATCTCTTTTTCACCACGTTCGCCGATAATGCCGTGCCTTTCGTAGACACCAACTTCTTTTAAATCACGGTTCACAGCCTGGGCAATGACCTCGCCAAGTTTTAACGCTGTGCCACTGGGGGCGTCTTTTTTCATCTTATGGTGCGATTCAATAATTTCAATGTCATAGGAGTCACCCAGGACGGAGGCAATTTTGGCTGCCGCTTTAAAAAGTACATTGACTCCAACTGCCATGTTTGGTGATTGCACGCAGGGAAAACTCTTACAGAGCCGGGCCAGTTCATCAATATTTCCCTGGCTTAGTCCAGTTGTGCCGATGATCATCGCCTTTTTACGCTCAGCAGCTTTTCTAGCCAGTTTCATTGTTGCTTCATGGAAAGTGAAATCGATAATTACATCGCCTGAGTCAGCAATAGCTTCAAAGCTGTCTGAGATGCTGACTCCAATAGAACCAAATCCGCCGACCTCACCAATGTCCTTTCCTATATCAGGGGTGCCGGGCAACTCAAAGCCGCCGGCAATCTGGAGGTCTGGGTGTTCATTGACCATATAGGCTATGCGTTTTCCCATTCGGCCGGCGACACCGGCTATCAGCACTTTAATCATTTCATAACTCCTTGGTTTGTTCCTTTTGAACAAAAGCTAACTCACAAAAGCGAGACACTAAAAGTATTAGATAAGACCGTAATCAGCCATAACCTTTTTAAGTCGATCAAGCCCCGATGGTGTCATCGATGCCAGTGGCAGACGCGGGGTGCCTGATTTAATTTTACCCATCAGTTCCAGAGCCTGTTTGGCTGGAGCGGGGTTTGATTCAAAAAACATGGCCTGCATAAGAGGGAAAAGCTTATAGTGCAATCTCCTTGCCTCTGCAAATTTCCCTTCAAGTGCAAAATCAATACAGGCCGCCATCTCTTGTGGTGCAACATTAGAGGTAACAGAGATTAAGCCAGTGCCCCCGATTGCCACAGTTGCCATAGAGGTAAAGTCGTCACCTGACATAACCGAAAAATCATCTGGGCACAGTCTGATAACTTCACTGATCTGGTTGAGATCAGCAGTTGCCTCTTTTATGCCGACAATATTACGTATTTCTGCACAGCGGGCTACTGTGGCAGGCAGCATATTAATCCCTGTCCGGGAGGGGACATTGTACATGATGATTGGGATATCTACGGCCTCGGCGGCGCTTTTGAAATGCTGGTAGAGGCCTTCCGGAGAGGGTCGATTGTAATAGGGTGTTATCATCAGTGAGCCGTCTGCACCGGCCGTTTTAGCATGTTTGGTGAGCTCGATGGTTTCTGCCGTGCTGTTAGAACCGGTACCGGCAAGCACTGGCACTCGGCCATTAACAGTCTTGATAGTCAGTTCAACAACCCTGTGATGCTCATCATGGGTTAGAGTTGCTGACTCGCCCGTTGTGCCGCACGGGACAATGCCACGAGTACCATTTTCTATTTGGAACTCGATCAGGTCTTTAAGCCCTTGCTCATCGATTCTTCCGTCAATAAAAGGGGTAACAATTGCTACAAATGCTCCTTTAAAAATAGTCATTTTCATCTCCTACCTATATAAGTTCTGTTGTCGTGGTTTTTTCACATATTGTTAAACTGCAACTATTGGCTTAAAAAATCAGCCAAGCAGCGCTTCTTTGTACATCTGGCCTTCATAAATAAAATGTGCTGGACCTTCAAGAAATACCTCAGTAACTGTATCTTCTCCATCTTTTGAAAAGTGGATAATCAAAATTTCTCCCCCGGATGTGACGACTGAAGTTGGTGAGGTCACCTGAGCTGACAGGGAAGCAATTATTGCGGAGGCAACAGCTCCCGTACCACAGGCCATGGTCTCATCTTCAACGCCACGTTCGTAGGTCCGCACGTTTAAGCGGTTGGGGCCGGTTACTTGAACAAAATTAACATTTGTTCCTGCTGGCGCAAATAGTTGGTGATTTCGAATCGCCCTACCCCACTCTACAACAGGTGCACCTCTAATATCGTCAGTAAAGACAACAGCGTGTGGCACCCCGGTGTTAACACTATGTACGGCGAGTTTGTTATCTCGTACCATGACGGTCTGGTTGATTTGAAGGTTCTCTGGTCGAGTAAGTTGTATCTTTACCCCTTCACCCACCATCTCAGCCTCTATAATACCGGCAGTCGTAGAAAAGCGCATCTTGGCAGGGGCGATGCTTTTTGTATAGGCATAGCGGGCCGCGCATCGGGCACCATTGCCGCACATCTCTGCCTGGCTGCCGTCTGCATTAAAAAACTGCCATTTGAAATTTACTGCCTCCGAGTTTTCAATTAAGATTAAGCCATCAGCACCAGCCGAGAATCTTCTCCTGCAAGCAAGCCTGGCAAGAGCAGAGGCGTCTTCTGTCGATAAAAATGGTTGCCTATGATCGACAATAATAAAGTCATTGCCTGTGCCGGTCATTTTGGTAAATGGGATGGGAAAGTTAAGAGAGTTACGTGTCATGTTGTTTTAAACTTTGGAATAGTTTCACCCTGGATAAGGGTATCCAGGGTTTCCCGTTGTCGAATTGTATGAAACTCAGTACCATGGGCCAATACTTCGGCCACACGGGGCCGGGAATTGTAGTTCGATGACATGGTGAAACCATAGGCACCTGAACTCATTACGGCCAGGAGATCACCTTGAGTGCAAATAGGCAGAGATCTGTTTTTTGCTAAAAAGTCACCCGTCTCGCAGATGGGCCCGACAATATCAGCAACAGCCTCATGCGCGTCAGTTTTTTTAACAGGCTGAATAGCATGGTAAGCATCATAGAGGCTTGGCCTGGTCAAATCGTTCATTGCGGCATCAACTATGATGAAATTTTTATTACCTTGCTTTGTATAGAGAACTTTTGTGACGAGCACCCCGGCATTGCCAACTATAACGCGTCCGGGTTCGATTATCAAGGTACAGTCGTTAAGCTGGGTCAGAACGTCTTTAATGGCACCGGCATAATCTGCCGGGCTGGGAGGCAGTTCGTCGTTGTACTGTATTCCTAAGCCGCCGCCCATATCTAAATAGTTAATTGACACATTCTTGTCCTGGAGCCGCTTTACAAAATTCACCACTTTCTGAAGAGACTCAATGAATGGAGCAACGGTGGTAAGCTGTGAGCCTATATGGCAGCTTACGCCAACAACAGCAATATTGCTCATCTTGTCAGCCTGTAGGTAGATAGCCTCTGCATCGTCAATTGGTATGCCAAACTTGTTCTTTGCCAGCCCTGTCGAGATATAGGCATGTGTTTTAGGATCAACATCAGGGTTAATTCGCAGGGCAATTGGTGCCTTGGTATTTTCAGAGGCAGCGATCGCTTGCAGTGTTTCAAGCTCCTGGACGGACTCAACATTGAACATCAGGATGTTTGACTTTAGGGCATAACGAAGTTCATCTTTTGTTTTGCCGACTCCGGAGTAGACAATTTTTTGTGGATCTATCCCGGCCTTGAGGGCCCGAAACAACTCTCCTCCAGAGACAATGTCAGCGCCGCCGCCAAGTGTTCCAAAAAGGTTTAAAATGGCAATGTTGGAACATGCTTTTGTGGCAAAACAGGTCACATGGGGAATATCGGCAAAGGCGTTGTCGACAGCCTTGAAATGTTTGCAGAGGGTGGCGTAGCTATACAGGTAAAAAGGGGTTCCGACCTGCTCGGCAATGGTCGATATTGGCACCTCTTCACAGTGCAGTTCACTGTTTTGGTAACTAAAATGGTTCATAGAAAATTTCCTTTGATTTGGGGCTTTCATTTGCTGGGGTGGCTCGGTCATAGGCCGTAACCGCATAGTACAGGCCAGCTTTTGCAGTTGCAGGCTGGTCAGTAAAGGAAAACTGGGCTTGATCGACTTGACCAATTCTCTGCATGGTTGTTTCGGTGGCAGCTCGCCTGTAGACCCTGTATCCGGCTATATCTTTCTCTGCGGCCTTATCCCATAAAATTTTGACTCCGTCGGCCAACTGGACAACCGTGATATTTCGGGGCGGTGCAGGTGCTGTCATGTCCTTAGGAGTGGATGAAACCACATGGCTTGCCAGGCCGGTAATTTTGTTTTTTTCGTGTAGTTGGATCGCGCTGATTTTGTAAAAATATTGCTGGCCGTTGACTAGACCTGAATCAACGAAGGCCGGCACAGCGACAGGCTGGCCTATCGGTTCAAAATTCTGTTTTAATCTGCTTCGGAAGACTTGGTAGAGCGGGTTATCAATCTGTTGACCGTCAATAAGTGTTGTTACCGGCAGCCATGACAGCATGACCTCCATGTCGCCGGATATGGCGGTAGGGCTTTCTGGAGCTTTGGCTGGGGAGTTCCATGAAAAAGAGACGATATTGGAATCCTCGCTTATTAGTCGCCAGCCTGCCTTGCTGCGCACTTTGTAGAAAAAGCGGTGCCCAGGCCTTAAAATCATTTCAGTGTACTGCGCAGCCCGACTTTTAGGGTCTGTAATAGCGATTTCAGCGCTTATTTCAAATGATGATGTAAATGAAACGGGGCAACCGGCGCAGAAATCTTTTTCAGGAATTCCGGCCCTGAGGATTTCAAAGGAGTCAATATTCGGGAGTTTGGAGCCTGCTGTTGTGTATTCCGGCGCCGTCCAATTAAGGATAATTTTGTTTTCATCCTGTTGGAAACTAAGATCGGTTATCGCCTGGGGCAGGGCATCTTCGGGCGGGATGGGCAGCGTTTTTCGTCCACAGCTGGTAGTGCTCAGTCCAAAAATAAAAATAAGTACAAAAATGGTGCGCAGGCCGCAAATCATATGCCCAACTCCTCTCTGGCCTGCTCTATTGCCTCTGCCACCCGTACAGATGATGTTCCGCCTTGCGAAAGCCGGCTATCAACAGAGCCTTTGACCGAAAGTACATCAAAAACGTCATTTTCTATGCAGTTATCAAATTGTTTAAGCTCGGCCAAGCTCATCTCTATAAGTTCTTTTCCCATTTTAATGCCATAAGCCACAGTCTGACCGACAATTGAATGAGCCCTCCGGAAAGGAATATTTTTTTTGACCAGATAATCGGCCAGATCAGTGGCCGTCATATACCCACCAACTGTTGCGGATTTGAGCCGTTCTTCGTTGAATTGCATATTTTCAAGAAGTTCTGCCATTATGGCCAGGCTTTGCGAAACGGTATCAACTGTGTCAAAAACCGGCTCCTTATCCTCTTGAAGGTCACGGTTGTAGGTCATGGGCAGACCTTTCACTATTGTGATTAAGGCCATAAGGTTACCGGTCACTCGGCCGGATTTGCCGCGAATCAGTTCCGGAATGTCAGGGTTCTTTTTCTGAGGCATAATGCTGCTGCCCGTACAGAAACTATCGGCTAGTTTGATGAAAGAAAACTCCTCCGTCGCCCAGAGAACCAGTTCCTCAGAAAGTCTACTCAAGTGGAGTTGGATTATGGTGCAGGTAGAGACAAACTCTAGGGCAAAATCACGATCTGCTACGCTGTCCATGCTATTTTTCGAGACAGAATCAAAACCGAGCTCCTTGGCAACAAATTCGCGGTTAATAGGCAGCCCTGTTCCTGCAAGAGCTGCAGAGCCAAGGGGCATGATGTTTATCCGTTTCAGGCCATCGTTAAGACGATCTTTGTCGCGCCCGAACATCGTACTATAGGCCAGCATGTGGTGTGCGACAAGCACAGGCTGAGCCCTTTGCAGATGCGTGTAACCGGGCATGATAGTTGACTGATATTTTTGCGCTAATTTTACAAAGGCCTTTTGAACGTCGGTCAGCAGTTCGATAATTTGTTTTGACACGTCACGGAGATATAAGCGGATATCAAGTGCCACCTGGTCATTTCGGCTTCTGGCGGTGTGCAGTCGTTCTCCCGCTGCGCCAATCTTATCGACAAGGGCTTTTTCGATATTCATGTGAACATCTTCAAGCTCCGGCTTAAAGATAAACTCACCACTTTCAATTTCAGCTAAAATTTCAGAGAGGCCCTGTTGGATCTCGGCGCACTCCCCATCTGTAATAAGTTTTTGTTTGGCCAGCATGCGAGCATGGGCCTGGCTTCCAAGAATATCTTGCTTGTAGAGGCGGCAATCGAAATGTATCGAGGCCGTAAAGGCCTCAACTGAGGCCGCTGTTTTCTCAGAAAACCGACCGCCCCAGAGTTTTGTTGATACGGGTTTTTTTTGTGGAGTATCCATGAAATACCTTTGCAAGGTCGACTATCGGCTTTTTTGCTAATGGCAAATGACAGTAGTCGGGTCAATAGAGCAGTTTACTTTTTGTTTAACGCCTGGATTTTAAGTCGCAAGGCATTCAGCCTGATAAAACCGCCCGCATCTGACTGTTTATATACCTGGTCCTCTTCAAAGGTGGCAAAACTTTCTTGATAGAGGGAGTTTTCTGATTTTCTGCCAACGGGAGTACAGTTGCCCTTGTACAGTTTCAGTCGAACAAATCCGTTGACGGTTTTCTGCGTTTCGTCAATGGTCTTTTGCATAAGCGACATCTCAGGTGAAAACCAGAAGCCGTTGTAGACCAGTTCGCTGTATTTGGGGATCAAGCTGTCGCGTATTTTCATGACTTCGCGGTCAAGGGTTATGGTTTCGAGATCGCGGTGGGCTGCGCGCAGCAGTGTTCCTCCTGGAGTTTCATAAACACCGCGAGACTTCATGCCGACGAACCTGTTTTCTACCATATCGAGTCTGCCGATGCCGTTGTCCCCGCCCAACTTGTTGAGGCGCGCTAACAGCCCTGCCGGAGAGAGAACCTCCCCATCGATTGCGACCAGGTTGCCCTGCCTGAACTCCATTTCGATATAAGTAGGTTTGTCCGGGGCATTTTCCGGTGACACAGAAAGCTTGAACATCGCCTCTTCCGGTTCCTGCCAGGGATCCTCGAGAATTCCGCCTTCAAAGCTGATATGAAGCAGGTTCTCATCGGAACTGTATGGATTTTTTTTGGTAACTGGGACTGGAATACCGTGTTGTTCTGCGTAGGCCATGAGTTTAGTGCGGGAGTTTAAGTCCCAGATGCGCCATGGTGCGATGATCTGTAGTCTCGGGTTGAGACCGATGTAGGCCAGCTCAAATCGCACCTGATCATTGCCTTTGCCCGTGGCGCCATGGCTTACGGCATCCGCACCCTCTTCTTCGGCAATACGGACCTGCTCTTTGGCAATAATCGGCCTAGCCAGTGATGTGCCGAGCAGATACGAACCTTCATAAATGGCGTTGGCTCGAAAGGCGGGAAATACATAGTCGCGCACAAACTCCTCTCTGAGGTCTGAAATAATCACCTTTTCGGCGCCTGTGGATAAACCTTTTTTCTTTACAGCGTCCCAGTCTTCCTCCTGACCCACATCAGCAGCATAAGCAATAATCGGGCATTTATACTCTTGCTCCAGCCATTTGAGAATAACCGAGGTGTCTAAACCACCGGAATATGCCAAGACAATTTTATTAATAGAACTCATTCAGCGCAGTCTCCCTTGTATGTCCTTGATGATAGTCTGTATTTTTTTATTTTTGCGCGATACGATTAGCGCTGTGCAGCAAGTGAATCAGGAGGGTACATACTCACTAATTCCTTAAATGGTGCTCCAATATGGCTTTATGTATGTGCAGCTTATTTTCGGCCTGCTCAAAGGCGACACATTGCCGACCTTCCAATACCTCATCGGTAATCTCCTCATCCCTGTGGGCCGGTAGGCAGTGCAATACAATTGTATCGTTTTTGGCTTTGCTGAGAAGGGTTGTGTTGACCTGATATGGCTGGAAAACCTGCAAACGCTCTTCTTCCTGGCCTTCATGACCCATGCTGGCCCAGACATCAACGTTGATGACATCAGCGGTGGCCACAGCCCGATTCGGGTCACGTACTACAGTAATCGGCTTGACAGCCTTATCCTGAGCGCGTTTGAGAATCTCGGGGTCAGGGTCGTACCCTTCCGGGCAGGCCAGGGTTAAGGCAAACTCCATTATCGAAGCGGCCTCAATCCAAGAGTTAGCCATGTTATTCCCGTCACCAACCCAGGAGACATGGACATCTTCAATGGGCCCCTTTTTCTCAATCACTGTCATTATGTCGCTAAGTATCTGGCAGGGGTGATGCAGGTCTGTAAGTGCATTAATGACTGGTACCGTAGCGTATTGAGAGAGTTCGTCGACAATTTCCTGACCATAGGTTCTGATTACCATACCATCAACATAGCCGGACATGACTCTCGCCATGTCTTTAAGCGGTTCATTTCGGGCCAGCTGTGTATCTCGCCCAGGCAGATAGATAACCTGCCCTCCCATACCGTACATTGCCGCTTCAAACGAAACTCGTGTTCTTGTTGAGGGTTTTTCAAAGACCAGGGCTATGGTTTTTCCTTGCAGGGTCGTATGTCGAAGACCGCCTTTCGATTCCTTTTTAAGCTCAAGGGCACGGTTTATATAGGCCTGAAGCTGTTCCTTGTTGAAATTCCACAAACTGGTAAGGTGCATTTTGTATCCCGGAAATATAATGGATTGGTAACCCACAAGTTGATCGAAAAAAAACGGCCCAATTGTATCCGTGTTTTTCTTATAACAACACAGATTGGATTGAGCCAAAGATGCATGAATACAAAAAATGAGCTATTTTGCAATCGTTTTTTAGTGCCTTAGAAATCATTTCCCTGTTTTTTGCGCAAAAAACAGGGAAAATCGTCGGTCTATTTAAAGGTCGATAAAACTTTATCGAGAGTCTCGTGCATCTCGTTAATTTCAAATTCGGTTACGATCAAAGGGGGGATAAATCGTAAGACAGAGTTGCCTGCAAAATTGGCCAGGATACCATTTTGAAAAAGGGTTTTAATGATCTGAGCCCCATGCTGAATTCCCTTTTCTGTCAACACCAGTGCTTGAATAAGTCCAACGCCGCGAGTACCGGTTGCCAGAGTGGGATGTTTTTCCGCCAATTTTTGAAGGCTATTGGCAAGATATTGGCCGCGTTCAAGAACAGTGGCCATAAAGCCTTCTTCGAGCATGATCGTCATGACGGCAAGTCCGGCAGCGCAGGAAACCGGATTTCCTCCAAAGGTAGAGGCATGGGTTCCTGGTCCAAAAGCGGCAGCGACGGTATCGGTGGTCAGTATTGCCCCTAAAGGTAACCCGTTAGCTAAGGCCTTTGCCAGACTCATAATATCGGGTGTAACACCAAGCTGTTGGTAGGCAAATAGTGAGCCTGTACGCCCCATGCCGACCTGAACCTCGTCAAAGATGAGTAAAAGATCATGTCTATCACAGAGTTCACGGATAGCTGTTAGGTAGTCACGGCTAAGAGGTCTTACACCACTTTCACCCTGCAGAGGTTCTACCATGATGGCGCAGGTTGTCTCGTTTATCATTGATGAAAGCGCTTCAACATCACCAAAAGGGGCAGTTTTAAAGCCCGAGGGCATGGGCTCAAAACCTTCACGAAACTTCGGCTGTCCTGTTGCCGCAATAGTTGCCAAGGTGCGACCGTGAAAGGAACCTTCCAGGGTGATGATCTCATAACGTCCTTGGGGACTGTATTTTCTGGCCAGCTTGATGGCGGCTTCGTTGGCCTCTGCCCCGCTGTTGGTAAAAAAGATTCGATCGGCAAACGAGTTGTTTACCAACAGTGTGGCGAGTTCTGTCTGGGGAATTGTGTGAAAGAGGTTTGATACATGGACAAGAGTTTTCGCCTGCTCACAGATCGCTTTGGTTACTTCGGGATGGCAGTGTCCAAGGCTGCAAACAGCAATACCTGCCAAAAAGTCCAGATAGCTTTTACCTTCGGCGTCTTCCAAACGGCAGCCCGAACCTCTGACCATTGCCGCTGAAAAACGTGAATAGGTGCCGATAAAGGCGGCTTCACTTTTGGCGATTATTTCCTGATTACTTGTCATTGGTGACCTCTGAGCCGATACCCTCTTTGGTAAAGATCTCCAGGAGGATTGAGTGCTCTGTTCGGCCATCGATAATATGTGCCTTTTTAACACCAGCCCGGACGGCATCCTGGCAGCATTGAACCTTAGGTATCATGCCTCCGGCAATAACGCCGCTTTTGATATACTCATCAACCTGTGTGCAGGTCATGGATTGAATGAGCCTTTTGTCCTGGTCTAAAACTCCCGCTACATCGGTTAACAGAACCAGCTTTTCAGCATTGAGCCGTGAGGCAATGGCACCGGCCACGAGATCGGCGTTGATATTGTATGACTGTCCTTCGCTGCCGACACCCACAGGGGCAATGACAGGGATAAAGTCCTGACTGTCCAGGGTAGTTAATATCTCCGGGTTGACCTCGGTCACTTTGCCAACGCGACCAAGATCAATGAGCTCAGGTGGGGCATTTTCAACCTGACTTTTAAGAATCTGCATTTTCTGGGCTCTGATCAGGTCTCCATCGCGACCGGATAACCCCACGGCCTTGCCGCCATGCAGGTTTATCAAACCAACAATCTCCTTGTTGACCTTACCAACCAGCACCATTTCAACTACATCCATGGTCTCTCCGTCAGTCACCCGCATGCCCTGAATATAGTTTGACTGGATATTCATTTTATCAAGAAATTTATTGATCTGCGGCCCGCCCCCATGCACAACGACGGGATTAAGGCCAATATATTTAAGCAGGATAATATCAAGGGCAAAACTCTTCTTTAATGCATCATCAACCATGGCGTGACCGCCATATTTGATAACCACCGTTTTATTGGAAAAGGCCTTGATATATGGTAACGCCTCGATAAGAATCTTTGCTTTTTCTAGTGCCTGAATCATTGTGAAATCCTTAAGGTATCGTAAAATAAAAAAACAGACCTCTCTTTACAATAAAGAGAGGTCTGTTTTCAATGAAAATGTAGGTAACTATCGGAACGAAGCGTTACTATAACTACTCCCTGTTGCTCTTCTAAAGAGAAGTAATTCGTGGTCGTAGCAGGATAATAAGCTCTTTCTTCGAGGTAGTCGTGCCGTCTGTGCGAAAGGCCTGTCCTGCGACAGGAAGTTCGCCTAAACCTGCAACATAATCGTTGTTATAACTGGAAGAGTTGTCGATTAACCCGCCAATAATCAGCATTTCACCATTTTTAACACGAACGATGGTACTAAGTTCCCGCAAATTGACCTTAGGGAGTCCCACCTGATTTGTCCCGAACGTTTTGTACTCAATTGCCTCCGATAGACTTGAAGTTACTGGAGTAAGGTTGAGAATTACCTCATTGCCATCGGTAATTGAGGCAATAACGCCGAGCCCTAATCCAGACATTACCGTGGCAGTATTGATTGAATACGAAATTACACCGTCTGAGGTTGTCGAACTTACGCTGTCGATGTAGGTAACATTTTCTCCCACGCTGATCATAGCAGGTTGGCCGTTCATCACAGTAATTTTAGGATTCGAAAGGACTTCTACGCGGCCTTGCTTTTTCATGAGATCAAGCACGGCGGTAAAAGTTTCGTCACCGACTGTTATAAATGAGTTTTGGGCAGTTGCTGACGACTTTATAAAATTCATTTTTGAAAAGCTCATTGCAAAATCAAAACTTGTAGTAAACAACGAGGCCCAGTCCATACCAGTTGTGTCATTATTGGTAAAAGTCACCTCAATTATTTTAGCCTCAATTGAAACCTGTTTGTACAGCTCTGTTTTGAGGTTTTCGAGGTAGGACTCAATTTTTTCGAGCAATGACGCTGGTGCAGTAACTGAGATGAGTCCAATTGGTTTGTCTATTGTATAATAGCCACGGCCTCCTGGGGGAGAGGCAACAGCAGCTATTGCTGTCCTTGGCGCTGTGGTTGTTGCGGCGGAATCTGCCGCGCTGTCGGTACTGCTTGCAACGGGAGCAGCGGTAGCGGGTGTAGACCAGATTTCAAGGATTTTATCCAGATTGGTTTGAATATTACCCCAGATGTCAAAGGCGTTATTTTGTGAGCTGATTTCGAGGGTACCGCTCATATTTGCACCCTGTGTACTGCCGAGGACATCTCCGCCAATACTTGTTGAAAAGGTGGAAGACATGAACGGCATGGAAATATGGAAATTTTTAGTCTCCTTATGTTTCACAATTAATGTGCGGCCCACAACCTCATATGAATAATCGTATTGACGTAAAATGTTCTTAATAACCATGAAAAAGTCTTCGTCGGGCACAATATTAGGGACATGTACCAGGGCGTCTTTGTTAACATCACTTTCCCAGCTGATGGTTAAATTTTTCAAATTTGTCAGCTTCGGAAGGATAGATCGGAGCGATACGGTAGAAGCGGGGAAGCTAGACCCCACAATTATGGTATCAGTCTCCAGCTCATTGTTTGAACTTTGGGTGCCAAGATTATAGGACAGTTTCTGGTAGCGCATAGGCAACTGGCCCTGTTGGCCTTCTGATGCTGCAGGTGAAGCAACCGTTACACTGCCATCAACGGCCCCCTTGGTCTGTTCCTCAATAAATTTCGCAGCACTCTCTTCAGGGCTTGGTGAAGGTACTGATGCGCAGCCCCCTGAAAATACTACTGTCATAAAAAAAGCTAGGCCGGAATGCGCAACTAGTGTGCCGATTTTTTTAAGCCAAGGCTGACCCTGTGAATTAATAACAATCTCTGTTGACATATCTTTACCCCGGTTTATCTGTGTTGGGTGTCTCGCAGGGCGAGCCGACCTTTGATGAATTTTTCTAAATCAGGTGGAAGTTCAAAACCTGTATACAAAATAATTGTTTCAAATATCTCTTCCGCCTTATCTGGCTGATTTTCTTTGTCATATATTCGTGCTTTAGCGATCATGGTCGCCAGTGTTCGCTCATAGATTGATTCATAGCGGGTCAAGAGTTCTAAGGCCTGCTCGTTGGCACCCTTGTTTTCATAGTAGGCCGCAAAGTTCAGTAAAGCGTCCGGGTCAGGCCGTTCTCCCTGGGTTGCCTTTTCAAAAAAGATTTCAGCCTCAGTATTATCCATGTTAGCCAGAGTTAGCGCCATCTGGACTATCGCCTCTGAATCGCTTTCGTCAAGAGCCAAAGCCTTGCGCCCATAATCTTCGGCACAGATATAATTACCCATCTCAGCCAGGCAAAAACGGGCGATTCGTTTTATAAGACTAATGTTATCCGGCCAAAGCATGAATGCTTTTTTGTAGCTATCCAGTGCGGCGGTAAGTTGCTGTTTTTGAGCTAACTCGCTGGCCTTTTTAATGTGCATCTTGGCTTCAACAACTTCAGCTGGTTGCGATAGCTGTTCGTTGATTTGAGCGACAAGATCCTGGTCTGGGGCTTCAAAAGTGACTTCAGTGCTGGCGGTATCTTCAGGCCACGTGAAATTCTTCGATTGCGGGGAGATCACAATGGTATTGAATTTTTCTGCCTTTTGTAGGCCTTTCAAATTGAGAACTACATCGAGAATGAAATCCCAGGGGACCTTCTCCAGATAGAGAGTGACGTTGCCGGAGACAGAGTCGTCAACAACAAAGTTTCGGCCGCTGATCTCTTTAAGGAGGTAAAAAACATTTTCAATATTGGTTTTGTAAAAGTCTACTGTTATGCGCTCCTGATCGTAGCCGGCATCGACAAAAGAGTCTCCGCTAACACCCACTCTTTTGAGCTGTTTGGTGACCTGGTTGTCATAGGTCTCGGCAGCAGGTTCTTGCTGACGGAGATCCTCATGATTGTTTAATCCAGACAGCAAGGTGCTTATTGGGTCACTGCCAGGGTCACCGTCGGAATTGTCAGGTGTTTTAATTGTTACCTGGAGCCCCTCTGGAGTCGTATCAATATCATAGTCAAACAACTGGTTGATGCTTGAGTCAAAAACAATCCGTACACCGTTTTCTTTTGTTGAAGTTCGCAAGCGTGCCAGGGCGCCAACATTTACCGCAGTAATACTTGGAAGTGATGGAGCTGTAGCTCCATGGATATCAAGATACATTCGATCTGGCCTACCTGAACCTTCGGCAAGGACAACCCTTTCATAATCGGTGATCGGCTGGCCGGCAACAAGGGTAATCTTGACCCCATTATTTTCGGGCCTAACGGTTATTTGGCCAATTTCCAAAACAGTTGGTGTCGCTTCCGGTTTTGGATCGGTGCTTGGAACATCTGAGGCCGAAGCCATAGGGGGTATCTCGGCGAAGCGGATTTGTATATCGTTGTTTACTTTTTCAATAACATACTGATTGTCTTGGGTCAGGAGAACTTCAATTTTTGCAATAGCAGGTTGTTGTTCTGCAAGCACTTTTCCCTGAACCGAGGCGACAGCTCCTGAGTTAATCTCAATCGGTAAGGTAACGCCTTCGCCAAAACTTCCAGCTGCAATATCGATCACAACTCGTAACGGGTCAAAAAGATCGTATGAAATGAACGTTGGCGGTTGTTCAGAGTCGCCTTTTATCGTCAAGACAGGACTATCCGTTTCTCCCTGGCTGTAAATGATCTCAGCAATACTGTACTGTGGCTGCTCTGTGAGGTCGGCAGCTTTCACCGAGCTGGCCTTACAAGTCAGTAACGATAAACTGGCAATTAAAAGTGCGGTTGTTATATGTCTGCCAAGGGTTTTCACTATTTTTCTCCCTCTTTCCTGAGAACCATTTTGATGGATCGTGTCTTTTGTTCGCCTGAGCTAGTAAGAAAACTTTCTTCAATGATAACGCTATTGGTGATGATTGATGTGATGATGCCTCTGCGGCCAATAGCTATTCCCTCTTTGAGGATGTAGCCCTTGCCTGTTGAATCCTGTACGAGGGCCAAAGGTTTGTTACCACCTGATGAAATAGCGACTAAATTGAGTTGCCCGGGTTCAAATAACCGCATACCGGTCAGCAGCTCTTCAGAATCGATCTGTTTCGTTGTTGTCCGTTCTTCGCTGATGAATGGCACAAAAGGATCGGAGCGATTTCCGCGCTGATAGATAAACGTATCACTCTGACTAAGAGTTACTTGTTCTTCAGTCATTTTTTTAAGGTCGTCCGCTGCTATTTCAGCCGGTGCATTGTTGGCCCAGGCTCCCCCGGAAAGCATGAGGACGCCAAGGCAAACCAGAGCTAGTAGAGACAGGCTACGATGTTTTTTCAGCCAACAGTTGATTTTCCGGGGTTCTCGACGAATCACTTTTACCTCACCTTATTGTGCTATCGGTTGGTCAAGAAATTTGTAGGTAACTAAACTTACCTTTGTATTCAACATCATCTCTCCTGCTTCCATTTTGGGAGCACCCATCGAAATGTTTGAAACATTTACTATCCGCGGAAGCTTGCTGACAGTATCTAAAAAATACCCTAAATTGTGGTAGGTTCCTTGTACCGACAACGAAACGGGGATTTCAGCATAAAATTCCTTTGGTGATTCAGCGCCGGGAACAAAAGAGAGTATATCCAAACCTGCCCCGGTTCCCTGGCTGGAAATAGTTTTTAGAAGAGAAGGGATCTCCTGATTGTCTGGAATTAAGACTGAGGCCTCCTTGAATTTTATCTCCATCTCTTTCATGAGGGCTTGTTGTTCTTCGATTTCAGCAGCTTTGAGCTTAACATTGGCAAGCTCTTTTTCAAGTGAACTGATGCTTGCTGTTAATTGTTGTATATTTTTACTTTTTGGTGAGAAACTCAGGAAGTAAAAAAGGGCCAACGGAATAACAACAGCGGCGACACAAATCCCTATCTTGTGATTTTTATTAAGGGATGACACCTTGTCGTCAAGAAAAGTATCAAATGCTGATTGTATATTTTTTGTGTCCATTGCGTTTTTTTATTCTGATTTTGGTTGCTCTACGGCCGGTTTTTTGACAGCCATTGTAAGGGCAAAAGATTTAAGCTTTTGTCCTGCCACGACAGTCAAAGAAGAGTTTTTAAGCTCGGTTCCTGAAAAATACGGTGCACTGGATAAACTGTCCATATATTGGGCAATGGTGGCGTTATCTAGGGCAATTCCGGTTAGCGAAACTCCCCCTTGTGTGAGCGACATGGATTTCAGCCACATTCTGCTGGATGGAGTTATTTTGGCAATTTCATCCAACACCCTCACTGGTAACTGGGAATCTGCCTTAAGATTTTTTATGACCTCCAGTTTGGTTTCCAGCAAGGCCTTCTCCCTTTTGATTTTTTCTATGCGGGCGATAACGCTTTCATATTTCTTTTTCTCCTGAATCAACTGGGCCTGCGTTTTTTTCAAACCTTCAATTTTCCTTGTTTGGGAATAACCAACGAGGCCAAGAGCAATAAGAAATATGCAGAGAAGGCAGGCAAAAGCGAGAACCTCGTTTTTAGTCTGAATGCGTTGTTTTATCTGCCTGATAGGCAGCAGGTTGATTCGTATCATGGCCTATAACTCTATCTTGCGAATGGCTAAGCCAGCGGCGATAGCCATCTCTGGAGCAATATGTTTGAGGTATGCGGGATCAAGTTTGGCAGTGTCCGACTCAGCATTGGCGAAAGGATCAAATATATTGACCTGAATCCCTGTTTCTTCTCTTAACAAGGTGGCAAACCCATTAATTTTGGCTCCACCTCCGCTAAGGATCAAGTTGGTGATGTTATCATCAGGATAACTGGATATATAAAAATCGAGCGCCTTTTTAATTTCAAGAACCCATTGTGTACAGGTATTGATGAAAATCTCACTGATTTTCTCTCTATGGTCCGGGTCAACCTCAAGGAGGCCAATCTTGGCGGCTTCTGCGCTTTCTGCATCCATCCCGAGCCGGTTCTGAATTTGTTCGGTAATCTGTCGACTCCCCATTACGACGTCGCGAGCGAGTATTGAAGCGCCATTGGCAATTATATTGAAACTCATTTTGGAGGCACCAATATCGATCAGGGCGACATTTTCCGCAAGGCTTTCAACGTTTTCGTATGAATTTTCAAGGGCAAAGGCGTCAACGTCAACGACCACGGCCTGGAGGCCTATTTTTTCAAGCATACGCAGATAGGTGTTTATTACATCTTTTTTAGCGGCGACCAGCATGATGTCGGTTCTATCCGACTCATCGCTGTTGGTCTTTAAATCCTGAAAATCCAGGAATACGTCGTCAATATCAAAGGGGATGTATTGCTCTGCTTCGGCCTGAATGTGCTCTTCTAACTCTGCCGCAGACATGACTGCCAGGTTGATTTTTTTGACGATTACTGAGTATCCGGAAATGGAGATGGCGACCTTTTTATTTTTAATTTTGAGATTGTTGATCAAGGTCGTGATGATAGCGCCAACTGAGTCAGGATCTTGCAGAACACCGTCTTCAACTGCCCCTTCTGGAAGTTTGGCGCTCCCTAGTTTTAACAATCGGCAACCGTTTTGAGAACTGGTGAGTTCACAGATTTTTACGGCATACGAACCGATGTCAAGTCCGAGCGCCAGCTTCTGTTTTCTGAAGCCCGGCAGGGAAAAATTAAAATTTAGTTTTGGTAACGTAATTTTTTTCATAAAAACACTAATTTTAAAGCGTTAAAAATTTAACGCGCATTATCTGCCAATGCCTGTCGATTTGGAGTTTTAGACAGTGATCTACTCAAATTTTATGCATAAAAAAAAATCTTTGTCAACAGATATAATCGACAGATGTACTTGAAATATCAAATAATTTTTGGGAAATACCTACCCTTTAGGTTCTAAAGCAATATATGTGGTGTTGTTTTCTTTAATTTGACACAACATATTGTTTTTTCAGCTTTTTTTGTAAAAAATATGAATCCTGGGAATCGTTCTTGTTTTTTGTCCGGATATGGGATAAAAATTTGTTTCAGACTTTGAGTTTTTTGCTGAGACCTATCTTTATTTTATTGTTCGACGACTGCAATTAATGTGCCTTCTTGATAGATAAGCCCCTTGCATTAATTTCCAGACACCAAACATTTTGCTACTGGAGCATTCCATGTTTTTGAAAAAAACGCCTCCCAAAGATAAATCTGTTGTTCGCGAATATGTGGAGGCTATTCTGATAGCCCTTGTTCTGGCCTTGTTTATTCGGTCGTTTATTGTTCAAGCCTTTAAGATCCCCTCGGGATCGATGGAGCCGACGCTTCTCATTGGCGATCATCTGCTGGTTAATAAATTTCTCTACGGTGTTAAAAACCCATTTACAGGCGCTACCTGGATTCCCTATAAAAACCCTCAACGGTCGGATATCGTTGTCTTTAAGTATCCTGTTAATCCAAAGCAGGATTTTATTAAACGGGTTGTCGGTGTTGAGGGTGACCGCATTAAAATCGTTAATAAAGAACTGTATGTCAACGACCAGCCCTATTATGTCGAAGGGGCTGTTCATCTTGACCCAGACATAATTCCAGGTCGGATTAATTCCCGGGATAATATGGCAGAAATTACGGTCCCCAAAAACTCTCTTTTTGTTATGGGTGATAACCGTGATAACAGCCACGACAGCCGGTTCTGGAAATTTGTTAAATTAAAAAATATTAAAGGAAAAGCGTTTATTTTGTACTGGTCCTGGAATAAAGATAAATTTTCAGTGAGATTTGACCGGCTATTTAATATAATCCGCTAACAATACCGTGGGAGTTATGTTGAAGCTTTGAATTGACTCATGGTAAAAGGAAATGAATGGACGCTGAATATAGATTTAATCATAAACACATTTTAAGTATTGATGACTTTTCAACTGATGACCTTTCTTTTATTATTCAAACAGCAGAATCCTTTAAAGAAATTTCTACCCGCTCCATAAAAAAAGTTCCTACTCTTCGCGGAAAAACCATAATTAATCTATTCTTTGAGCCGAGTACCCGAACACGTCTTTCTTTTGAAATTGCCGCCAAACGCATGAGTGCAGACACCTTTAATATTTCTGCCTCAACCAGCTCTGCAACCAAGGGTGAAACCTTGATTGACACTGTAAGAAATCTTGAGGCCATGCGGCCGGATGCCATCATAATTCGGCATTCATCTTCTGGTTCGCCACATATGTTGACAAGGTATATTTCGTCGTCGGTCATCAATGCTGGCGACGGCACACATCAGCATCCAAGCCAGGCAATATTGGACATGATGACGGTAAAAGAGAAAAAAGGGCATCTTAAGGGCCTCAAAGTCGCTATTATTGGGGACATTACTCATAGCAGGGTGGCACATTCAAATATTGTCGGATTCACAAAGATGGGCGCCGATGTGCATGTGAGTGGACCGCGGACGATGGTGCCGATCGGCATAGAAGATATGGGTGCGACCCTGCACCGCTCTGTGGCTGATGCGGTTTCCGGAGCAGATGTGGTTATGGGGCTGCGGATTCAAAAAGAGCGGCAGCAGGATTCTCTAATTCCATCGCTGCGCGAGTATGCTCAGGTCTTCGGGATTAATTCAACGCTGATGCGATTGGCCAAGCCTGATGCCTTGATTATGCATCCCGGGCCGATTAATCGAGGTGTTGAAATGACGGCTGAGGTTGCTGACAGTGCGCAATCTGTCATTCTTGAGCAAGTCACTAACGGGGTCGCCGTCCGTATGGCCTTGCTTTATCTCGTCCTGGGGGGAGAATAACTTGAACATGCAACCAATTTTGCTTAAGAACGGCCGGATTATCGATCCCGTAAATGGTATTGATATGGTCGGCAACCTTCTTCTTCATCTGGCAAAATGTGCCCAGATTAATCCTTCATCTCTACCTGAGGGGACACGGGAAATTGATCTGACCGGCAAATGGGTGGTTCCTGGTCTCATTGATATTCATGTACACCTGCGCGAACCGGGTGAAGAGTATAAGGAAACTATTGAAAGCGGTGCACAGGCTGCGGCTGCTGGTGGATTTACAGCTGTTGCCTGTATGCCAAATACCAAGCCGGTACTTGATTCGGCCCAGATGATTGAGGCTGTGTTGAGTAAGGCTCAAAAGGCGGCCTGCCGGGTGTATCCAGTTGGGGCAATCAGTTCGCATGGTCAGGGATCTACCTTGGCGAATATGGGCGAAATGTTTGCGGCGGGGGCTGTTGCTTTTACCGATGACGGACTACCTGTCTCTGATAGCCAGCTCATGCGCCGGGCTATGGAATATGCAGGCAACTACGGTGTGCCAATTATTTCGCATTCGGAAGAGATAGGTCTCAGCAGGCATGGCTCCATGAATGAAGGGCCGATGTCAACTCGAATGGGTATTATTGGTATACCTCATGCTGCCGAAGAAATTATGGTGTACAGGGATTTAGCCCTGGCAGAATTAACCGGCCAGCACGTTCACCTTGCCCATATAAGTACCAAAGAGTCTGTCAGCCTGATCCGCCGGGCTAAAGCCAATGGCTGTCCGGTCTCAGCAGAGACTGCCCCTCACTATTTTTCGCTTACTGAAAAAGCGGTTGGCAAGTATGACACCTACGCGAAAATGAATCCCCCTTTGAGGATGGATTACGATGTAGAAGCAATTAAGGAAGGTCTGCAAGATGGCACGTTGGACGTTATTGCTTCTGATCATGCGCCCCACAGTGACCTTGAGAAAGAGCTTGAGTTTGATCGGGCGGCAAACGGCATTATAGGGCTCGAGACCTCGCTTTCTTTAGCGCTGCAGCTTGTGCGAAGCAACTGTATTGACGAGAAGAAGCTTGTGGAGCTTATGTCTTCTAATCCGGCCAAGGCCCTGGGCCTTCCCGGCGGATCGTTAACCGTGGGGAACATGGCTGATGTTACAGTGATTGATCCGTTGCGGCAGTACACCTACCAGCGAGACGAGGTTGTCTCCCGGAGTAAAAACTCACCGTTTCTGGGCTGGAATCTGACTGGAAAGGCCGTTTTGACGATTGTTGGTGGGAAAGTAACCTACGAAGATCTGTGAGATCTGCAGGGTAAGCTAACGAAGCAATTGGTCGATTTGATGGGCTGTTAACCAGTCAACCATTTTACCGCTTTGACCAGTTAACAGCTTTTATCTCAACTCTTAATGTCCAAGAGCATTCCTAACATCTCATCTTCGGCTTGAATGGTTTTAATATTAGCTTGAAAGGCTCTTTTGCTGAGCATCATGCTGGGGATCTCTTCTGTTAGATCAACGTTGGATTTTTCTATGAGTTCTGTTCCCTTAGGGGTCTGTTCGTAGAGTTGCGGCCCGGGTGTTTCAATTTTTGAAATTGTTACGTTGACCCCTTGAGGGTTGCCTTCGACCAGTGTTGCTCTGGACTTTTTAAACCCGTCGGTATTGATATTTGCCACGTTATTGGCGGTGGTTTGTGTTTTTACCTGAATCGAACGAAGGGCCGAGAGGCCCGAATAGATGCCAGTTACCATAACTTCCTCCATAATGAATGGGAGTTGAACTGTGACAAACTTAAAATTGGGCTAAAGCGTTCTTCTGTCTGCAATCATTGTAAGCATTTTATCGGCATAATTCAAAAAACTATTATTCGTCCTTACTCTTCATCTTCCTCCAAGTGTTTTTTATAATTGCACTCTTTGTCGGCGCATTGCAGCCTGGTTCCTGATTTTTTGGTTATTTTTTCCAGAAGAAATGGAGCTTTACATTCAGGACATGGTTCGTTTACCGGTTTGTCCCAAAGAGCAAAAGAACATTTCGGATATTGGTCACAGGCATAAAAAACTTTGCCGCGTTTTGATACCTTTTTGATCAGTGTGCCGGAGCAGCCTTCTTCCGGGCACGACACACCGGTGCCTTCTGCTTTGATGTTGCGGCAGTCCGGGTAGCCGGAGCAGGCCATAAACCGCCCGTAGCGCCCGTCTTTATAAACCATTGGCTTACCACATTTGTCACATTGCTCATTGGTTGCTTGTTGCTCGTCACGTTCCAGTGGCAAAATTTTGCCGCTGGAGTCTTTTTGAAAATCCTGGGTGTGTTTGCAGTCGGGATAGTTTTCGCAGGCCAGAAACTCGCCGTTTCGGCCCCAGCGAATCACCATGGTTCCGGAACAGATCTTACAGGGCACATCTGTTGGCGTCATGCTGCGCTTTACAGATTTCATCTCTATTTTGGCAAGCTCCAAAGCATCCTTGAAGGGGCCGTAAAAGTCCTTGAGGATGGTTTGCCAATCGATTTTGCCCTCTTCGACTTTATCTAGATTCTGTTCCATGCCGGCAGTAAATTCAATGTCCATAATGGCAGGAAAGTGGGCGAGCAGGAGCTCGTTGATAAGTTGCCCTAATTCGGTGGGAAAGAATTTCCTTTGTTCAAGCAGGACATACTCTTTGTCTTGAATAGTTGAAATGATGCTGGCATAGGTACTTGGCCTGCCGACACCGTTATCTTCTAGAGCCTTAACAAGAGAGGCCTCTGTGTAGCGTGGGGGGGGCTGGGTAAAGTGTTGCGCAGGTGTTATTTTTTTGAGCGTGGCACAAGAGCCGGCCTTTATGTCGGGCAGGCTCTTGTCGGTCTCTTGTTTGTCTGCTTTTTTGGTGGTGTCTTGACCATTTTCGTCACTTGGGGCCTCGACATAGACCGACATAAAGCCCAAAAAGCGCATGATGGAACCAACAGCCTTGAACTGGTACTCACCGGCAGAGATATGGATAGTAGTTTGATCATACACAGCCGGCGCCATCTGACTTGACACAAAGCGCTTCCAGATAAGGGTGTAGAGCTTAAGCATATCTGAATCCATGAAGCGGGCCATCAATTCAGGGGTTTTGTTTACATCCGTCGGCCGTATTGCTTCATGGGCATCTTGGGCGCCTTTTTTGGTTTTATAGGTGTTTGGATTGCCGGGCAGATACTCTTTGCCGTACTCTTTATCGATAAACCCACGTAATTCCGCTAAAGCGGTATCGTTGATACGGGTTGAATCGGTTCGCATATAGGTGATAAGTCCGGTTGGGCCGTCTTCACCAACCTCCAGTCCCTCATAGAGTTTCTGGGCCAGGGCCATTGTCCGTTTTGCAGAGTAGCGCAGCTTGCGATTAGCATCAATCTGCATTGAGCTGGTGATGAAAGGGGGGTAGGGATTTCTCTTTTTTTGTTTTTTCTCAACATTGGCAATTGTAAATTCCGCACCTTTAAGGTCGTTTACAATTGAATCAGCCTCTTCCTTGTTACTGACAACAATTTTTTTATTGGATTTTTTATCGAGTTGGGCCGTGAACTCTGGAGGAAGTTCGCCGAGCAGTAAGGCTTCAAAGCTCCAATACTCTTCGGATTTAAACTCTTTGATCTCCTGCTCTCGGGCACAAACCATTTCTACAGCCACCGATTGAACTCTGCCAGCTGACAGACCGCGACGAACTTTATCCCATAATAAAGGTGATATCTGGTAGCCGACCAGTCGGTCAAGGATGCGCCTGGTTTGTTGGGCCTCAAAGAGATTACTGTTTAATGACGTGGCGTTTTCAATGGCCTGTATAATTGCATTTTTAGTAAGTTCGTGAAAAAGGACTCGGTAGACCGGCTTTTTGGAACCTTTTAAGATTTCGGCGATGTGGTAAGCAATTGCCTCCCCTTCGCGGTCAGGGTCAGGTGCGAGTAGAATCTGGTCAACTTTTTTGGCGGCGGCGCGCAGCTCTTTTATGATATTGCCTTTGCCCCGGATAGTTTCGTATTGCGGGTGGAAACCGTTTTCAAGGTCAACCCCGAGAGTTTTTGCCGGCAGATCTCTAATATGACCGACAGAGGCCTTGACGTCGAAGTTCTTCCCCAGGTAGCGTTGGAGGGTTCGCGATTTTGCGGGGGACTCAACAATAATTAAAGACTTTAACATATTTAGTACCTTATCACTGATTTCGTGTTTTTTATGGCAAAATAGTTGAGGATTGGTCGGTTCAAAGCGGTGCAGACCAATGTTAATGGTAGCTTAGATACGCCACCGAACTACAGACCCAGTTTCCCAATCAACCAACTATTTACAAACATTACACCGATACTGCTGGCCGGGCAGGGCTTCGATTGCGTTTTTTAACTCTAAAAGCAGCAAGCTTTCATTGATGAGTCGGATGTCCAGGCCGGTCTCGCTGATTATGCTATCAATGTGTTTGGGATAGGCGTCAAGCACGTCGATGATTTTTTGTTCAGTTGCGGTGTATGAAAACAGCGGATCTCTCTTGCCTGTTGCAGTGACGCCTGTATCGTCATGGCTCCATAGGCCTTGAAACTCTTCAAGGATATCATCGATGGTATGAACAAGTTTGGCCCCCTCCTTTAAAAGGCGGTGCGTTCCACTGCTTTTAATTGAGTCTACCCTTCCCGGGATGGCAAAGACTTCACGTCCTTCCTCTAAGGCTTGTCGGGCTGTGATTAGTGATCCAGACCGCTCTGCCGCCTCAACAACCAGCACACCGAGGGCCATGCCGCTGATAATTCTGTTTCTGGCCGGAAACCGAAAGGCATCAGGCTTGGTCTGAAACGGGTACTCGCTAATCATGGCACCGTTTGAGTTTTCTATCAACCGGGCCAGTCTGCTGTTTTGAGGTGGATAGGTGATGTCCAAACTGCATCCCAACACCGCTATTGTACTTCCACCAGCCTCTAAAGCACCATGATGTGCAGCCGTATCAATTCCAAGCGCCAACCCGCTGACAATAGATAGCCTACCCGACAGCTCAGCTGATAATTGCCGGGCGATCTTAAGACCATAGCTCGTGGCTGCACGAGAACCCACAACTGCGATTGAAGGCCTGTTAAGCAGGTCAGATCGACCTTTAACATAGAGTACAACGGGCGGGTTGTAAATTTGCCCTAACAAGGATGGATAGCGCTCATCCTGGCAACTGATAATTTCAACCCCGAGGGTCTTTGCTTTCTCTAATTCTTGCTCTGCCAGCTTGAAAGGAGCTGATTTTATTAATGACTCAACAACGCTTTTTTTAATCCCTCTAACCTGGAGCAACTCTTTGTTTGAGGCACTGAAAATCCGTGCTGGCGTCTCAAATGCGTCAAGGAGTGTTCGTACTCCCGCGGGGCCAAGTCCTGGTGTCAAGTGAAGAGTAAGCCAGTTCAGGATGGTATCCATTGCCCCTCTTTGTGTCGAATTAGAAAAAGCTATTGTATGGCAGGCGAAAATTCGGAACAGACTATAAGGGAAGTGTGAGCCGTGTCAACCATTTTTTTGTTCCCTAAAAGGTTTTATGACAAGAGGCTATAGAGGAGGGCGACCAGTAAGTAACATCAAAGCAAATCGAACTGTTTTGCCTACAGGTCCTAATCCGCCATAAAGCTGACTAACCGATCTTTGCGGCTTGGGTGTTTGAGTTTTTTGAGTGCCTTTGCTTCGATCTGTCGTATTCGTTCCCGGGTAACGGAGAAACTTTTACCAACTTCTTCCAGGGTAAGGTCGACGGCAGTATCAATACCAAATCTCATTCTGAGAACCCGCTCTTCACGAGGACTCAAAGACGACAGAACCTGATCAAGGTTGGAGCGAAGACTTTGTCGTATAGTTGCCTCATCAGGCGAAATAGATTCAGCATCTTCTATGAAATCAGATAGATATGAATCTTCACCGTCACCTATTGGTGAGTCGAGAGAGATAGGTTCTTTGGAAATCTTCAGAATGTTTTTGATCTTGTCCAGGTCAAATCCTGTACGGTCGGCCATCTCTTCAGGAGTTGGCTCTCGCCCGTATTCACGGGAAAACTCCTTGGAATCTCTCATAAGACGGTTGATTGTGTCGATCATGTGAACAGGAATGCGGATGGTTTTTCCCTGGTCGGCAATTGCCCGGTTAATAGCCTGACGTATCCACCAGGTGGCATAGGTACTGAATTTATAGCCGCGCCGATATTCAAATTTCTCCACAGCCCTCATAAGGCCGACATTTCCTTCCTGAATGAGATCAAGAAGTTGTAGGCCCCTATTGGCATATTTTTTAGCGACACTAACCACCAGTCGGAGGTTTGCCTGGATCAGTCTGTCTTTGTAAGCACGTCCAAACTCATCAGCCTGTTGAATTGCCACAAAGGCCTGTTTGAGGCTCTCATGGTCGATTCCACTGCTGACTTCAAGATCCAGGAGAAAGTCGGCAGCGTGCTTTGATGTTCCGTCGTCGATGGCCTTTGCGGCCATGTCCATCTGCTCAGCTATTTTTCGTACCGACTTTGTTAGTTCGTCGATAATTTTTTGTTGAAATCGAAACTCCTCAAAAAGGCTGGCCATGGCGTGACTGTTTCGCTCAATTCTAACAAGAAACTGGACGGCGGCGGTTTTTTTCAGCCCTTTCTGGTTCATGTCGGCGAGGAGGGCCAGGCGTTCGCCTTCGATTCGTTCGGCCTCTTTCACTTTCCATAAAAAGGCTTCTTTAGCCTTACGAATTTCCTTCGGCTCATTCTCATCTAAGCCCTTAATCACCTTGGTAATATCAAGGCTGCCTTCTCGCAGTCTTGTGGCGATTTTGGAGATTATTTTAAAGCCCGGTGGTAGTGAAAGTACTATGCTTTGGAGTTGTTTGTCGCCAATTTCAATCTTTTTGGCAACTTTTGTTTCTTCGGCGGAGGAGAGAAGGGCAACGGCCCCCATCTCTCGAAGGTATGATTTGACAGGATCAAGGTCGTCTTTGGCAAAGTCATCTGTGAGATCAATTATGTCGGAGTTCTTGTCTCTTGAAAGGTGCCCATTGTCGTATTTTGAGGTGTGCTCTGACTCGTCAGAAAGTGCTTCATCCGAGTCATCAAACATAGAAAGAAGATCCTCCTCAGCCTCAGAATCTTTCTTGGAGAACTGCTTCTGGTTTTCTGTGGGCACGTTGTACTCGCTGGAACTTTCGGATTTTTTCTTTGTTTTCTTCGCCATGAACTCAGTCAATTAGGTTCCTAATTCGTAAGGCATACTACAAAATAAGTCATTGATATTCAATTTAACAAGAATTTGCCAGCAAATAATTACATTTATTCAATTTTTTCACTTAGTTGTCTCTTTTTATCAAGAAGTTTCATGAGGAGCTCCGTATCATTTCTGCGCTGGGCTTCATTGATTGCGGCAGTCAAAGAGTGCATCTTTATCTTTGTACTGTTTTCCTTAAGCCAGTTAATTTTTTCCACGGCCTCCTTCTCGTAATCATCAATATCAGGAACTGTGGTTAGCTGTTTGGAAATAAATGATCGTTCTGGACCTACGGTTAATTCAAGGAGTCGTTCCGGTCCGTAAGAGACCTTGTGGTTGTTCAGTTCTTCGATGTGTTGGGCGATCACTTGGGCAGACGGGTTGTTCAACGCATCGTGCAGTCCGGCTTCAATAAATTTGTTAATAAATTCGGGATAAATAATTAAAAAAGATAATAAGTTTTCCTCTGTTTTGGTGAGCTGAAGTTTTGGGTGGCCGACCGGCGCTTGAGCGGGCTCATATTGCTGCCACTGGGGGATATTCGGAGTGATACCCACGCTCATCTGCTCAGGGCTTAGGCCAAGTTTTTGGCTAAAATGCGCAATGAAAAGTGTGCGCTGTAAATCGTGGTCGGGGATTGCTGCAATAACTGGTCGCAACTCCTCGAGAATCATCCCCTTTCCTTCCAGGGAAAGGCCGTGTTGATCGACAAGTTTGTCAAAGACAAATTCCGGCAGTGAATCTGCCGCCTTGAGTGCCTCTGCAAGTTTTTCAACACCAAATTTTTCAATAAAGGTGTCAGGGTCATAGTCGTAGGGCAGGGTGGTAACCTTAGCGGGCATTTTTTCAGCCAGGAAGAGCGGCACGGAACGCATCGCAGCTTTAATGCCAGCCCGGTCACCGTCAAAAAGAAGTATTGCCTCCTGGGCAAAACCTTTCATGGCTTTGACGTGTTGATTGGTGAGTGCGGTTCCTAATGGGGCGACGACCTCCTTGATGCCAGCGGCAAATAATGCTATCAGGTCAAAATTACCTTCAACAACAAGACAACGTTTTGTTTCTCGTATGGCGTCTTTAGTTTGGTACAGGCCGAACAGATTACGGCTTTTGTTGAAAACGGGGGTTTCGGGAGAGTTGAGGTATTTGGGCCCCTGATCGCCGAGGTCTCTGCCACTGAAGCCAATGGCTTTGCCATTGTGACTGAAAATTGGAAACAAAACTCGATTTCGGAACCGGTCATAGAAGCCATCAGTTTTTTTTGGTATGATTAATCCGGCCTCCTGTAAATCTTCAGTGTTGTGCTCTCTTCCTAATTGCTTGAGGATAAAATCCCAACGATTTGGTGCAAAACCGAGCTTGAAGGCTTCAACGACCTCAGGAGGTATGCGGCGCTCCTTAAGGTATTTTCGGGCAGGGGCAGCGTCGCTGTTTGTCAGCAGATAGGTATGAAATAAATCAACCGCTTTTTGGTTGATTTCATAAAGTATTTTTCGTTTGTTGCCGGATTCCTGCTCTTTCTGGGATAACACTTTTTCCGGCAGAGAGATGTGGTAGCGGTCAGCGAGCTGTTTAAGCGCCTCAACAAAATTGAGATTAAAACTGCGCATGATAAAGGCAATTACATCGCCTCCTTCACCGCAACCGAAGCAGTGGAATGACCTGCGTACCTGGTTTACAGTAAATGACGGGGTCTTTTCAGAATGAAACGGACAAAGCCCCTTGTAGTTAATTCCGGTTTTTTTGAGAGAGACGCTTTCTCCGATAATTTCGACAATATCGGCAGCGTTTTTTACGTCTTGGACAACCTCATCGCCATAAAGAAGAGACATTTGCAATTACTCTGAATATTTGTTGACGTTATCGGCTACACGCTGACTATTAGCAAAAACTGGGTATAGCCAATTTAGCGTGAAAATCTTTCTTAAATGCGATAAGTACCATATACTTCCTTGGTAAAACATTCAAACCTAAAACATAGAGTGTATAATTGTGGTGGCTAATTTTTCATCGACGTGGTTTGCAGTGTTCGCTCTGATTTCTGGTCTGTTGTTGCTTCTTGCTGGCGGGGAAAGCTTAATTACCGGAGCCACAAAATTGGCTGCTCGGCTTGGTATGAGCCCGCTCTTGATCGGCCTGACAGTTGTCGCCTTCGGTACCTCAATGCCGGAGCTCTTTGTCAGTATTAATGCCACAATTGGCGGGCATCCGGATATCATGTTCGGCAATGTTGTCGGCTCAAACATCGCTAATATCGGTTTAATTTTAGCCTTATCTGCAATTATCTCCCCTTTAGCTGTATGTTACCATCGTTTAAAAGTAGAGTTCATACTGCTCATAGCCGCCAGCCTGGTGCTCGTTGCCGCGACTGTGTATGGCTCTTTCCCAAGGGGCCTGGGCCTTGTTTTTTCCAGTACTCTTTTTGCCTACACCTACGTTGCCTACCGTTTAGAAAACAAAGTAAAAAACTCCAAGTCTGTTCATTTCGACCCTGAAAACAGTCAGCAACCCTCCTATATTGTTATTGCCCTACTATGCGTTATCGGACTCGTACTTATGTGGTTTGGCTCTGATTATTTTATTGCCGGGGCGGTTGATCTGGCCCGCTTTTTTGGACTATCAGAGCTTGTTATTGGCCTTACGCTTGCGGCCGTAGGAACATCTTTGCCGGAACTGGCCTCCTGCTTGTCAGCAATTCGGAAAAATGAGGCCGATATGCTCGTTGGCAATATCGTTGGCAGTAATCTCTTCAACCTTCTACTGGTTCTCGGCATGACGGCTCTGATTAAACCGTTTGACTTGCCGCCGGGCACGTTGGTTCGTGACCTGCCGGTCATGACTGGTTTGTCGATGGTTCTTGTGCCGCTGGCCTTGTTCAGAAAGAGAATCAGTCGTGTCGACGGGATTTTGCTTTTGGTTGTCTACTGTGGGTATATTTATGTGGTCGGGTCAATGTGATTTTCTGAGCGACGCCGGTGAGAGAAGGGCAGGGGAGTAAAGATTTTTACTCCCCTGCTCATTTTTTTTCGTGCTAGCGTTTCGTTTTTTTGGGCTTTCCTTCGGCTTTGCAGGCACAGTTTTTTTGTCCGTCCGACTTTAAATCCTTGTAGAGTTCGTACGCCTCCTTTGGCTTCATATCTTCGTGCACAACCTTACCGACGGCCTTCAGCATTGCTATGGGCGCTTCAGACTGAAAAATATTTCTACCCATGTCTACCCCTGAAGCCCCTTCCTGAATCGCATTATATGACATTGTTAAGGCATCTTTTTCGGGGATTTTTTTGCCCCCTGCCATGACGATTGGAACCGGGCAGCAGGCAGTTACGGTGTCAAAGCCCTTGGGGATGTAGTAGGTCTTTACGTAATGGGCTCCCAGTTCAGCGCACATTCGGCAGGCTAACCGGAAATAGCGGGCATCACGCGCCATATCCTTACCAACTGCGGTGACCGCAAGAGTTGGGATACCGTAACGCATTCCCATGTCGACAAGTCTGGTCATATTGTGAACCGATTGAGTTTCATATTCGCCACCGATGAATACTTGAACAGCCAGGGCTGAGACGTTAAGGCGTATGGCCTCCTCCATGTCAACCGCTAATCGCTCGTTGGAAAGTTCGCCTAAGATGCTTGGTCCTCCACTGGCCCGCAGCACGATACCCTTGTCGTAGGACGGGGGTACAATTGAGCGCAGGATTCCACGGGTCAGCATTAAGGTGTCAGCATATGGCGCAATTGGCATTATGTTTAAGTCAATACGTTCAAGGCCTGTTGTCGGGCCTTGGAAATAGCCATGATCTACCGCCAACATGACCGTTCTGCCGCTTTTCGGGTTAAAAATCCTGGACAATCTGTTTTTAATGCCCCAATCCAACGAATTTGAACCTTTCAAGAAAAATCCTTGGGTCTCAGCAGGGATATCCTGGTAATATTTTTTCCCTTCTTTGTCTACTTCTGGCATGAAATCCTCCGTATAAGTTAATGATACACAAAGCCAAATTAATAGCCCTTAGCCTCTAACCTTTCACCTCTCACTTTTCTCCCCTAACCCCTAACCCCTAACCTTTCATCTTTGCGGGTGTATTATCACCTTGAGGGAGTCGCCGCCTGCCGCTACCAGTTTAGAGCCCTCCACAGTGTCGGCCAAGCCAAATCTGTGGGTTATCATCTCTTCAACCCGAACCCTGTTGTGACTTATCAGTTTAAGCGCTGCCACACAGTCTGCAGGTGAGCCGGCATAGGTTGTTGTGATGGTCACATCCCTCCTCCAAAATACATCATTAACCGATAAAGGCAATGTTACTCCGTCCATGGTTGGTGCAAATACTAAAATTGTTCCACCTCGTTCCACGGCCTCAAATCCCTGCTTGAATGCCGCCTCTGCACTGGCGCAGATAATTACCAGGTCGGCCCCACGCCCCTGGTTATCTTTTTTGAACCGTGTAACTATATCATCTTTTGCAGAATATGTGCTACTGGCACCAAACTCCCTGGCTTTTTTAAGTCTGTAGTCACTTATGTCAGTTGCAGCGATGAAGCCAGCCCCTGAGATTGATGCAAGATGTATGTGTAGTAGGCCTGAAATGCCGCTGCCCAAGACCAGCACGCTTGCGCCTGTTTTTAGCCTCCCTATGCGCTGACCCCTGATTACGCAGGCTAGAGGCTCGATAAATGTGGCAGCATCATAGCTCATTGTCTCTGGAATTTTCCAGGTACCGTGTTCGACGTTCACCTGCTCGAGGCGGACGTATTCACAAAAACCACCGGGATCAAAATGTGTCCCGCTCAAGAGTAATTCGCACACGGTTTCGTGACCTGTCAAGCAGTGGTGGCATTGATGACAGGGTACATGGTGCGTTGCTGCGACCCTGTCCCCCTTTTTAAACTTCGTCACCTTATCGCCTACCTGCACTACCTCACCCGCAATTTCATGGCCTAATATCAAAGGCGCTTTATGGATTCTATACCATTCCATAACATCACTTCCGCAAATACCACTGGCATAAATTTTAACGAGTATCTCATGGTCTTTAATGCGTGGTGTTGCAACCTCTTCCACCTTGATATTGTCATTTCTGTAGTACATTGCTGCGCGCATAGTATTCCTTTTTTCATGGAGTTAACATTTATTTGTAATCTTTGAATTTTTGAAATTTGTATCCTACCAGATTGAAATTTACAACGAATTCGTAAAATCTTTTCTTGCTGATTTGTTAATTTATGGTGTTAAAAGAGATCAGACTATGTAAATATTGATCATATCTAACTCTTCGTTATTTTCTTTTGTAACTCCTTTATTTGTTTAGGATGAAATTATGGCTGTAATTAAAAGTACACTCGATATGGTTTTGGCACGCGCTGACGCGATGTGTGCTGATGCACCTGACTTGCCCGATGAAACCCAGTTGAACGAGGGGATGAAGTTTGCTGCTACCTTTGTAAACAATGCCACGGTAGATATTGCTGAAAAGATAGGTGCGCTAGACCCCGCTGAAGCCCCTATGTTTGCAAAAGGAATGTTAAAAACCTTTTGTCGTTTTGTTGTTTTACCCCGTGGAGATGATCAGACCTGGCAAAACGCACTTCAGGGGATACATCTTCTGGCCTCAGTTTTCCTGCCGACCTTGCCCCCGGACCTTGGCAATATCCTTGACGAATTACGTTCTTTGCTCGGCAGATATAAAGATCATGCGCTTCAGCTCAGGAAGCAGCTTGAAGAACAGTTTGCCATGCAGATTGCTCAAATGTCTGAGACAATGTCAAAGAAAACCGGTGCTAAAATGAATCTCCGGCCCGATCAGCACCCCAAATTTAACGAGGAATGGGGCAGGGTGCTGGCGCAGCTGAATGGTCAATATACGAATGCCATAGAGCAGTATAAAAACGCTGTGACTCAGGTTTTTATGTTCACAGATTGAACTACTTTGCCTTTGCTCAATTTTGTTTAATTTTACTCACAAAGAGTTTTTATGGATGTAGAACTTTTTTTAGATTTTGACGAGGTAACGGCTGAAAATCAGCAGATTGCCTTAAAAAAATTTAATGAGTGGTATGCCGATGGTGCTGAGGTGCGTCATAATAAAATCTCCTTTGGCACACTCACTAAACTTGATAATTCTAATCGTTTCTTAATTGATTTTGGTTATGCCGAACCTATTGTTGCTATACGTAATCTACACGCCCGAATACGCAACCATGGTGTTAAGGTGTTTGTACATTTTATTTATTAATTCTACTTTGTTACATTTGCTGAGAATGCTTCATACCCACTTTTATAGTCACCCCGGCATGCAGCAAGCTATCGAGGTTTCATGAAAATCCTCCATCAGCTTCAGGCCTACCTGAAACGCAAAAAAATTGACGCAGTTCTTGTAACTCATCCCGATAATCGTCGCTATCTTAGTGGATATTCTGCCCACGATTCTTCCATAGAGGAATCATCCGGCTCTCTGTTGATATTCGCAAAAGCTGATCCGATTTTATTAACCGATTTTAGATTTCTTGAGCAAGCGCAGAACGACTCGCCTGAATTTGATATCATTTTATATAAGCGCGGTTTGCTGCAGGCTTTGGCTGATATTTTTAAAGAATACAAAATAAACCGTTTAGCCTATGAGCCTTATTATTTTCTTCATTCCAGCTATCTCAGGCTCAAAAAATTTTGCGATGAGGGCCACATTTCTCTTGTGGATTTTTCTGATTTTTTAATCCAAAGGCGGCAACAGAAAAATTTGCAAGAGATTGATTGTATTCAACGTTCGGTCTCCTTGAACGAGCTTGTCTTCGCTGAAGTCTATAGCTCGTTGCGGGTCGGTATGACCGAAGTGGAAGTCGCTATAACCCTTGAACAGGCCATGCGTGTCCATGGAGCCGAAAGGCCAAGTTTCGAGACAATTGTCGCTTCTGGCCCGAATGGAGCTCTACCACATGCTGTGCCCACTTCACGAAAAATATGTTCCGGTGAACCGGTGATTATTGACATGGGCTTAGTGCTCAAGGGCTACTGTTCCGACATGACACGTACAGTTGTTCTTGGCACACCAGACCCTAAAACCATCTCTATTATCCGTCTTGTCCGAAATGCTCAGCTCCAAGCTCTTTCTCTGCTAAAACCAGGTGTCAGCTGTAACGTAATTGATAAATCGGCCCGCGATCTGATCACTCATGGAGGTTATGGCCCCCAATTTGGTCATGGAGTCGGACACGGTGTCGGGCTTGCGGTTCATGAAGCCCCTAGCTTGAATAAAAGAAATAAGAAGCTCCTTAAGCCTGGGATGGTTGTTACCATCGAGCCTGGTGTATATATTTCAGGGTGGGGTGGCGTACGGCTCGAAAATATGGCTGTTATTACCGAAAACAACCATTTGCTTCTTAATAAAGACACCACCTTTCTTGATCTATAGTCTTTTCCCTTTCATCCCTGTCTGTTATTAATTGCACAATGTTGCGGTGGCGTCATCCCCGCCTGTTAAATTCTCTACCATCTGGCGTCATTTATGCTTATACTTTGAACATGCTCCTTTTGATGGTTACAGTAACTCGATAGAGTTGGGATTTCAGTTTTGGTTATGTTTAAAACTCTTAACTTCAAATATCTTTTGATTTTTTTACTTACGGGCCTTGTGTCTATGTTTGATACTGTCCCTGCGTTTTCACGTATCTATACATTCACTGATAAGGAAGGGGTAGTCCATTTTAGTAATATCCCTAACGACCATCGTTTCCGGCCGATTGGTAAAGCATGGCCCTCTGGCGCCAGATCTTCAGTTCCGGAGTATTATTTTGATACTCATATTAATGATGCCGCTCGATTATACCAGATCGACCCGTTGCTTATAAAGGCTGTCATTAAGCGCGAGTCTAACTTTGATCGCTATGCGCGTTCATCTAAAGGAGCGCTTGGCCTCATGCAGTTGATGCCAGCAACCGCTCATGATATGAATGTCACAGACTCCTTTGACCCCCGTGAAAATATCTTTGGAGGAACTCGTTACCTGAAATGGCTTTCTCAAATGTTTTCCGGCGACCTTGAACTTATTCTTGCCTCGTATAATGCCGGGCCTGAAAAAGTTAAACGTATTCGTACTGTTCCTGATATTACTGAGACTCGTTTGTATGTTCGTGCAGTCCTTAATTATTATAACTCGTACAAAATGTCTCTTTAAGTACCACTTTGTTTTGCATTTATCTTAACTTAAGCGATGCTGGAGCCCCTCTTATGATAACCCAAAATGGTGAAGCAAAATGCATTATTCAAGACATTAAAAGTTATGAGGAAACCCAAGAAACTATGGCACTGCTGAAAATACTTGCTCTTGGTAATCGACAGGTTGAAGAAGGCAAGGTGGTTTTGGCTGTAGAAGTTATAAATCGCATCCGAGCCGGTAAGGAGTAAAACTTTTGGATTTTTCAGTTCTACTCACCAATGATGTGACTGCCGGCCTCGAAGAGATGTACAATAATATGAGCACGTGCGAAGAAATAGGATTTTGTTTGCATAAACGATTTTCAAATGACGAATTATTATCTCTTGAAAAATGCATTTATATTGAATATAAACACCCTTAGAATTTTCAATTATATTGTTATTCGATATATGCCGGAGTGGTGAAACTGGTAGACGCACGGGACTCAAAATCCCGCGGGTGCAAGCCCGTGTCAGTTCGATTCTGACCTCCGGCACCAAATGACTATCATAAGGTCCTTAGCATTTTTTGCTGAGGGCCTTTTTGTTTTTTCACAGCTAAATTTGTGCAGGCGCAAATTCATGCCAAAATTGCGCTGTGTGCGATTTTTGTTGCTTAGCATCTCTTTGCATTGCCTCGCCCCTGAATCTTCCTGAGACTGCGAAATGCTCAACCGTCTTTTGGGGGTGCCAACTTATGTCATCGTGATTCCTGCAACCCTTTGCCTGTGAGCTTTGTCGCCTTTTTCCTCCGCTTCATCTCCGCCTTTGAACTGTTTTCTGGTCGGTGCCGGTTTTTCTGCTCCCTGGATCGTAATTTCAGCCTTATTTTTCTGTTTTTTATTGTTTACAGTTTGTTTGTAACTCATGTAACTATTTGATATAAAAGGATAAAATCAGATTGTTTCACGTGAAACAATCTGTTGACATCGTGGGCGCCCTGTGGGATATATAGCGCAGTATTTGCGGTGTAGAGTTTGAAAACAGAAATAGGGGAGTGGTGGTGTATGAGAAGAGCCAGGGTGTTAACGTTTGCTAATCAGAAGGGGGGTGTGGGAAAGACTACGACCGCAATAAATCTTGCGTCTGCGGTGGCCCAGTTGGGCTATAAGGTCTTGGTGGTGGATTCAGACCCCCAGGGCAATGCGTCAAGCGGCCTGGGGGTGAATGTGGCCGAGATGGGTCACCACCTCTATCATTGTTACATGAATGAGGCAGCCGTTGGCGAGGCGATTCGTCAGGTCGGTGAGAGTGGTAATCTGTATGTGCTTCCAACCCATATTGACCTGATAGGTGTGGAGGTCGAGTTGGTGGCCACGGTTAAGCGCGAAAGGTTTTTGTCTGAATTGCTTGAGCCGCTGTTGGGTTCATACGATTTTGTGTTTATCGATTGTCCGCCGTCGCTGGGCTTGTTGACTATTAATGCTCTAACCGCGTCAGATGCGGTTATTATTCCGCTGCAATGTGAGTATTTTGCGCTTGAGGGGTTGAGCCAGCTGGTGCGGACAATACGACTTGTTAAGAACTCCTATAATGCAACTTTGGCAATCGAGGGCATTGTTCTGACCATGTACGACCGGAGGAACCGATTGACACATCAGGTGGCGCGAGAGGTGAAGCAGCACTTTAAAAAGGAAGTTTTTGAGACGGTGATTCCGCGTAACGTCAGGCTGAGCGAATGTCCAAGCCACGGACTGTCAATTCACGCATATGACCCTCGATCTGTTGGGGCCTTGAGTTATCTTAATTTGGGTAAGGAGTTCATACAGAACCAAAAGGTTAAGGGGGTGTTGTGATCACAACTAAAAAAATGTCGCCATTGGGTAAGGGGCTAAAGGCACTCCTGCCGGTTTCAGAGGAAAGAGGTATTGATTTGAGTGGGCCGGAAGTTGAGAAGCCGGATTCGCCATATTTCATGTGTCCAATTGATTTTATCGTGCCGAACCCCTATCAGCCCAGGAAAGAGTTTGATCCTGAAGATTTGCAGGGTCTTGCTGCGTCTATCAGTGAGAAGGGGGTGCTGCAGCCGCTGGTAGTGAGAAAAATAAAAGAGAACGAGTTTGAACTTATTGCCGGGGAAAGGCGATTGCGGGCCTCGAAGGTAGCTGGTCTTGAAAAGGTGCCTGTGCTTGTAAAGGAGGTCGGCTTGTCTGACCGATTAGAACTGGCGTTGATAGAGAATATACAGCGAGAAAACTTGAATGCCCTAGAGGAGGCCGAGGCCTATGGTCAACTCGCTGGTGAATTTGGCATGACTCAAGAGGTTATTGCCAAGAGGGTGGGTAAGAACAGATCCACTATCGCCAATTTTCTGCGAATGCTTACCTTGCCCGACTATGCGAAGGTAAGTCTGCAGTCTGGGGCTATTTCGGCAGGGCATGCCCGGGTGCTCCTGGGAATTGAAGCGGAATACCAGCGGGCCTTGCATGATGAAATTGTAAAAAACAATCTTTCAGTGCGTGAAGCCGAGAACATGGGGAAGGCGATTAAGAAAGAGAGGCTTAACACCGGCCAAGTGACACCTAGGGTAAAAGCTGCACCAGGGATCCCGGCATCACACTGTAGGGCTTTAATTAACAGTCTTGCGACATACTTGGGGTCAAAAAGCAAATTAATCCAGTCAGGTTCCAGGGGCAAGATTGAAATTGAGTATCAATCGCCTGATGATCTTGAACGTCTACTGACTTTAATCGTACGGGAAGAGTGATGAAACAGAGCAGGGTGGAAATCAGTGCTAATGTTCAGTTGAGTAAGTCGATATTCCGAATGGAGTTGGTGGCGCCGGAGGCTGCGGCAGCGGCGCGTCCCGGTCAGTTTCTAATGGTCCAGGCTTCCGATGACGGGTACGACCCACTATTGCGGAGGCCGTTCTCAATTCATAATGTCACTTCTTCCGGTGAAGTCCATATCGCCTATAAGGTAATCGGTCGGGGAACAGAGCTGATGAGTCGGATGGCTGCCGGTGGTACGATAGATATAGTCGGACCACAGGGCAACGGCTTTACGGTGAACGGTAAGCATCATTTTATTGTTGGCGGTGGAATGGGTATTGCGCCGATGCAATTTCTGACTAAAAAAATTGTCAAAGAGGCGGGGAAGCCTAAGGTGCATATCCTGCTTGGGGCACGAGATAAGGCGGAACTTGAGGCTTTCAACGAATATTATAACCCTATTTCCGGCGTTGATGTGCGTCTGGCGACTGATGATGGCTCATTTGCCCACCACGGCCTGGTGACGGATCTTTTGCGTGAAGCAGGAGGGGAGTTTGGTGCTGGGCAGCACATGGTCTATTGTTGTGGCCCACATCCTATGATGAAGGCTGTCGCGACACTTTCACGAGAGCTAGGCTGGGGATGTCAAGTTTCTCTGGAGACTATGATGGCTTGCGGCATAGCAGCCTGTTTAGGGTGTACAGTGGAATCAACAAAGCTGAACAGCAAGGGGGGGGCCTATCTCCATGTTTGTCAGGATGGGCCGGTATTTAATGAGGGAGATATCAAGTGGTAAAGAAACCAGACACCAAAATATCAATTGCCGGTTGCACATTTGAAAATCCGGTCATGACCGCATCCGGAACCTTTGGTTACGGGGAAGAGTTTGAAGAGTATCTGCCGTTAGAAAAGTTGGGTGCCATCGTAGTCAAAGGGATTTCATTTAACCCTCGTAGCGGTAATCCGCCACCAAGGATTGTTGAGACGGCCTGCGGCATGCTCAACGCTATTGGCTTGGAAAATGTCGGTGTCGAGCGTTTTATTAAAGAAAAAATGCCCTACCTTCAGAAAGTTGGAAACAAAACTATTGTTAATATTTTAGGCGATAGTATTGAAGAGTATTGTGCAATTGTTGAGCGCCTTAATGATGTTAGCGGAATTTGCGCTATTGAACTGAACATCTCCTGTCCCAATGTTAAAAAGGGTGGAGTTGCCTTTGGCACAAAGGCCTCTATGGCAGCCGAGGTGACACGGTCGGTAAAAAATGTTTGCAACTTTCCGATCATTGTTAAATTGTCTCCCAATGTAACGGATATCTGCGAAATGGCTTGTGCTGTGCAGGAGGCCGGCGCCGATGCCGTATCTCTTATCAACACATTAATAGGGATGGCAATCGATATTGAAAAGAAAAGGCCGGTCTTGGCGAACACTATTGGTGGTTTAAGTGGGCCTGCTATAAAGCCTGTTGCCCTGCGTATGGTCTGGCAGGTTTCCCAGGCGGTTACTATTCCGGTGATCGGCATTGGCGGAATTAGTACCTGGCAAGATGCAATAGAGTTTATTCTGGCAGGTGCCACAGCAATTCAAGTTGGTACTGCTAACTTTGTGAACCCCAATGCAGCAGAAAAAATTCGGGTTGGAATTAACCAATATTTACAAGACAACGGTATCGAGTCGATTGCCGATTTAATTGGTGCTGCCCATCCTGGCAGATAATGGCGAACAAAGCGTGGTACGCAAGGGCAGGACGTGCCGTTTAAACTGTACTAACCTGTTTTGTTTGTAAGAAGTTGGGGCGTAAGGCGCTAAAATAACAACGAGCAACCGTGAGCGTAATGACGATGATAGACTGGACAGAAATAGATACCGTGCTGCTTGATATGGATGGCACGCTTCTCGATAAACATTTTGATGACAACTTCTGGGAACATTATGTGCCTGAAATTTATGCCAAGACCAATGGCATGGACAAGATCACAGCTCGAAAAATGCTATTAGAGGTCTATAAGGCCAAAGAGGGTACACTTGACTGGACTGACCTTGATTATTGGTCTGAGCAGCTGAAACTAGACATTCCTGCCTTAAAATTAAAGGTAGAGCACCTGATTGATGTGCATCCATATGTGGTTGATTTTTTGATTTTTCTACAGGAGAGTAATAAAAAGATCTATCTGGTAACTAATGCCCATTCAAAAACTCTTGATATCAAAATGAACAAAACAGCGCTTCGAGGTTATTTTGACAGAATTATCTGCGCCGAAGAGGTCGGCCTGCCCAAAGAAAACCCCCAGTTCTGGGGCAGGCTGAAGGGCTTGGTTCCTTACGACAAAGAACGGACAATGCTTGCCGAAGATACCGAAAAAATTCTCTATTCCGCCCAGGAATATGGCATCAAACATCTCATTTATGTGGCTCGACCGAGCAGTCAACGCCCTCCCCAAAACTCTGCCGAGTTTACCTCCATCGTCTATTTCAATGAACTGATAAAAGGCGATCATGTTCCACTTCCTACAACTTAACCTGTTTGGGTTTCGCGGGGCACAAACTTACCTACGCACTCGTTATTACTTAAGGAAAAAGCAACAGAGAGCAACAAGAGTGTCAACCAGCTGGTTCAAAGCAAAAGTGAATATTTTTTCTTCATAGTTTAAGTCTCCACGGCAGTAATCAATAAAAAGGAGGAGCATCTTGCAAAATAACCAAAACTCGTTATTCCGTCATGCTTTTAGTTGGATCAATTCTTTGTTGTTACAACCATATTGAAAGAGGTATGATTGTAATCAATGCGTTGATACAGTTTACTAAGTTTGCCAATAGCATTTATAGGCAGCACCAATTAAAAGGGTCTTGGGACGGGTAAGCACGATAGTAAGCCAAATATAATAATGCAACGAATTAGGAGGGCATGAAATGGTGGCGATAAAGGGTATGGTTTTAAAAATATCTCCTGCGCTACCTGTCATCTTCCCGAGGCCGCCACGGCAGATGCGCTTCCCGTTTCCATAGGTTAAGGTGGAAAGGGCATTATGACCTCTCGCATTCTTCCAGTAAACGAGGCGAGTAAGCCAGTGTTCGTACCACGAAATGCCACAGACCTGTTTAATCGAGGCGACTTTGTTACAATGTTTTGGGATGGACGGGTCATGGCTCGAAAGGGTGGTCATTTTTTTGCACCAGTGGGGGGTTCCGAGCAAAGAAAAAACCTCGAAATGTGGACACCAGCTGCCTTCGCTTTACCTGATGGCCTGGACAGCGCCCTTGCAGCCCAGGCGATGTTTCCTCCCACATCCGATACCGAGATGCGCGGGAATTTCCATGAAAATCATCTCGGTAGTTTAAATCGATGGGATTGGGATAAAATCTGGCAGGGCTTGATAGTTAGAGTGCTTGAAATAAATGAGTATCGAGAACAGCGTTTCCAGAGTCTTTGCCTTCGTGCTCTCGGTGTCCTCGTGGTTATCAACGGTTCTAATTTAGGAGCCGTCAAAAAACAACACGGCTATTTATGATGCATTATCTTACGGCTCCTTATGCCATCTGGCTCACTAAAACGGACAGGTTATTTTCAGACAAGGGCTTAGTTATTTGGTGGGTTGGGTAGAGGCACGAAACCCAACATTTTCTAACTGAAAACCTGGAATATTGACAACATTAGTATATGGCATTAATATACAATTATGATAAATATACAAGAACCAAAGCAGTTTCAGTGGGATCATGGCAACGAGCGTAAAAGCTCTGAAAAGCACGATGTTTCAAAGGAAGAGACGGAACAAGTGTTTTTCAATCAACCACTCTTATTGCTTAAAGATAAAGCCCACTCACAAAATGAAGTGAGAGTTCATGCTTTAGGTAGAACTGACAACAATATGAAATTACATATAACCTTTACAATTAAACAAAATAAAATCAGGGTAATCTCTGCCAGACCCATGCATAAAAAGGAGAGAAAAAGTTATGAAGAAAATTCCTAAGTTTGCAACAGAACCAGAAGAAAGAGCTTTTTGGGAAGAAAATGACTCAAGTGACTACCTTGACTGGAGCACAGCAGAGCACGCTGTCTTTCCTAACCTGAAGCCAACAACCAAGGCAATCTCGTTAAGGCTGCCAGAATCAATGCTGGCCCAAATCAAAGTTGAAGCAAATAAGCGCGATATCCCCTACCAATCACTTATGAAAATGTGGCTAAGTGAACATTTGCCACATACGGTATAACACCTCCTTATGCCATCTGGCTCACTAAAAGGGCAGGTTCTTTTCTGATAATGGCTTCGTCATTTGGTAGGTTGGGTAGAGGTACGAAACCCAACATTTCCTAACGTGGCAAATGCCACCATCGGCGATTTTATATTAACAAAAGTCAAAAGCGGACTTGACCCCTTGTCTTCTTTTAACAAAAGTCAAAAGCGGACTTGACCCCTTGTCTCTTGAGTATTCCGGAGTAATTCGGCCACTCATTCCGGAGTTATCCGGCCACCTAATCCGATTTAATTCGGCCACCCATTCCGAAGTTATTCGGCCACCCATTCCGATTTAATTCGGCCACCCAAAATTCAGGTCTACCCAGCGAAGGATACCCAGACTATTATCCTCCACTTTTTCATTAATAAATCATGAAAGAGCGAGGAGGAAATTTTGTCACGAAAGAGGGTATCAATGCGAAAAATAAGAGAAGTCTTACGTCTTAAATTGTTTGTTGGCAGAAGTGAGCGGCAAATATCAAAAAGTTGCGGGATCGCCCGTTCTACAGTCTCAGAGTATTTAGGCAGGGCCGAATTAATGGGCCTTTCCTGGCCTCTTCCCGAAGATATGGACGATGCAAAACTAGAACGGGTTTTATTCCCACCACTTCCGATAATTGCACAGGGGGATCGGCCCCTACCGGCCTGGCCGGCCGTATACAAAGAACTCAAGCGGAAAGGGGTTA
>JADGBM010000002.1 GCA_015231515.1 Desulfobulbaceae bacterium | reverse complement strand
CATCTCAGCACCCTAGGTGGCTGTAAATAAAAACAGGCGGCAACCTCTGGGAGGATACCGCCTGTCATTCATACACGAATGGTCAAATAGATTTTATAAACCTTCCAACGTCTTCATGTCCTTAACGCCTGGCAAGACTTTTATTAACTCGTTCTATTGTTGTTTTTTGTTGTTGAGACATACCCTTTCCATATTTAAGATGAACTGTCCGCTCAGCTCAACCGGCCAACAGCTAATGGCTAACAGCTAACAGCAAGCTGTTCCCCTACTCATACTGCTCACGATACCTTCGGACAATATACAAGGCGGTAACATTAAGCAGCAGGGTAACCAGAAAAAGCAGGAGACCAAGAGCAAAGGCTGCCAAGGTCTTGGGGCTGTCAAATTCCTGATCACCAACCAGTAACGTTACAATCTGGACGGTAACCGTAGTGACTGCCTGTAAGGGGTTGGCAGTTAACTTTGCGGAAAGCCCTGCCGCCATAACCACAATCATTGTTTCGCCAATAGCCCTTGAAACCGCCAGCAGGATCCCGCCGACAATACCAGGAAGGGCCGCCGGTAGAAGCACCAGCCTGACGGTCTCACTCTTCGTAGCCCCCAGGGCGTAAGAGCCATCTCTCAAGGATTGCGGTACAGCATTAATAACATCGTCGGAAATGGACATAATAAAGGGTATAATCATAATTCCCATGATCAGTCCGGCAGCCAGAGCGCTCTCGGAGGAGACAGAAATCCCCACTTTCGCCCCTAGATCGCGAATGAAAGGAGCAACCACCAGGGCAGCAAAAAAACCGTAAACAACCGTGGGTATCCCAGCCAGAATCTCGATGAGGGGCTTAGCTGATGCCCTGACTTTTTTGCCGGCATATTCAGCAAGATAAATGGCCGCCATTAAACCAATAGGAACAGCAACCAGCATGGCTAGAGCCGAAATCATCAAAGTGCCGGTAAAAACGGGCACTGCACCAAAAGCACCTGAAGAACCGACTTGGTCAGTTCGAATTGACATCTGCGGACTCCACTGTAGTCCAAAGAGAAAATCCGTAAGGGGAACTTTTTGAAAAAAGCGGATGGCCTCAAAGAGGACAGAGAGAACGATGCCGATAGTGGTAAAAATTGCGATGGTTGAACAAAAAATCATACCGGTTCGCAAAACCGCCTCGACCTGATTTCTGGCCCGTAACTGAGGCGAAATCCGATTTATGGCAAAAATAACTGCTGCCAAGCCAACTACCAACATAGTTGTACTTTGAATGACACTGCTCATTGCCTGCAGATGTGTATAATAGTTTGCGGCAGCTTCGATTTCCGGGGTTTTTATGCCGCCAAAGGAGTTTCCGGCTGCCAGGTTCTTGATCTCATTGACGATAAGGCCTAGGCTGTCTGTCGGCAAAGAACTCATCTCCGGTGGAAGTGTATTTATGATCATGGAGACGATAATAGATGACTCAATGGCCCGCCAAAAAGCAAAAATGATGAGCGCCGGCAAGCCGCACCAGAGTGCGGTCAAGGTGCCGTAATACACAGGACGGGAATGAAGATTGCGTACCGTTCCCGAGGCCAGGCCAACAACAAGGGCCTTACGGCGTCCGCAATAAAAACCCACAGCAGAAAGGAGCAGGAGTGAAAGTAATACCATTAAGGGTGACATGAGTAATCCTGCCGGAATCAGATACGGTCACCACGGACGATCTCACCGCCAACCAAATAGATGACCTCCTCCGCAATGTTGGTTGCCCTGTCAGCTATGCGCTCAAGATGACGAGAGATAAGATAACAATTTAATAGACACCCGGCATTTTCAGGCTGTTTGCGTAATTGCTCTTTGATGATGTCATAGGCACTGTTTCGCATGGTATCCACCTCGTCATCCAGGATGAATACTCGATTAGCGAGTTCCTCGTCATAATGGACCAGAGCATCAAGGCTCATTTTCAACATGACTAAAACTTTCTCAGACATTTGGGCGTAATCCATGCGAAATTGCTGGCATCTATGCTCACTGACAAATTTTACCTTACTGGCAATTTTAACGGCATAATCACCAATGCGCTCGATTTCACTATTGATCTTGATCAAGGCAATGATGAACCGTAAATCTTTGGCTACTGGCTGATAGAGGGCCAGTATCTTCAAGCACTCCTCCTCGATTTCAATTTCCATTGCATCGATTTCATAGTCAGATTTGATGACAAACTCGATGTCCGTCATGTCATTGTCCTTAAAAGCTGAACAAGCCTTTCTGACCCGATCTTCGACAATAAGCCCAAGGTCTAAAAAATTTTTCCTAAGTTTTTCTAACTGTTTATGGTAGTTATGATGCATTTTTTATCTTCCCGAGGACACTACTAACTTTAATAGTTGACGATTAACCTTCAATCCTTGATTCTGAAATAGTGGGACCTTTTTGTGAGTTAATTATAACGTGAATCTAACAGGCTACTATTAAGATTGTGTTAAAAATTGAATAAAATACTGTTTAGGTACTTCAATTTATGAGAAGCTACTGGCTGAGTTTGGGAAGTTTGGAGAGATATTATGCAAAACGCAAAAAAGGGTTTCAGCGAAAACGCCGAAACCCTTACTATGATTGGTGCGCCCGGCAAGATTCGAACTTGAATGGCGTGCCGTTACCTACTCGATAACAACGTATAACCCTAAACACAAAGTGCAACACATATTGACTTTAATACTGTCAGATATTTACCACAGTTCCCATGTCCCTAAAGCCCCACTGTCCTGCTGTACTTTCAATAGACTGGAAAGGATTAAAGGAAACCCTTTCTCCTGGTTGGAGCCATTCAGGTAATAGTGGAATGATGGATTGTTATGATTGGTAAGTATTAATCGACTATGCTTTCTTTTTACGTCTGAGTCTTGATCCAGCAAGCCCAACTAAGCCAGTACCGAATAAGAGCATGGTAGCTGGTTCGGGGACGGGAGCTACGTCGTAATCAAAGGTGGCAGCGCCAAAATTATATGCCTGTGTGCTTACCGAGGTAGACGCTCCAATTGTTGGCATAATGGAAGAAGTAGAGGAGCTATAACGTCCACCACCACTAATGAGACCAAAAGTGTTGAAACCGACATCGAGCAAAGATAGGTTGAAGTTTGTGTTAAAGTTTTTATCAGAGCTATCAAATCCGTAGGCTACAACACTATAGTTTTTTCCAGCTTCAAGACTAATAAGACTAGATGCTTCGGTGAAAACGTAATTGTCCGCGATCGATGTATCCGCAGTGCGGAGTCCAGTAGCTGACACAGTCTGAGTGTGTATCAATGTACTTGTATCTATCTCAAAAAGTTGCCAAACGAGATCTCCTATCAAACCATCTCCATCATCGTCAAAAACACCAATTCTAGTTATGCTCAAGTCCATTGTTGCCGTAAAATCATCGCCGAGCTGCCCTCCCCAAGCCTGGTTGCCAGGGATTGGTAACAGCCCTGTGCCATTGTTAAGGCCGGTAACAAAAAGATCCGCGAAGGCTGGCTGAGTTGCAAGCATAAATAATCCTGTTGCCAATCCTACTAAAAGTTTCTTTCTCATTTCTTCCTTTCTCCTTCTCACGATTTTAAGTCGTTTGTGTTTATGATTTATGCTTTCTTCTTTCGTCTAATATTGAAACCAGCAAGACCTGCTAAACCTGTACCAAAAAGGAGCATAGTGGCTGGTTCTGGGACTGGCTCAGAAAAAACTTGAACCTCAGCTAATTGAAGATAATCTCTAGTGTCCAATTGAATCCTTACAAATTGACCTACAATATTATCCGGAAGAGAGTATAATAATGGGTTGCCGGTGAGTGAAGAAACACTCTGAGTCCATGCAATGTCCCTATCATCTTCCAGGACGGACAATGTGAAGGGAACTAAGCGATCCTGATAGCTGTCACGATTCCAAATATTTATCGCATCTATGTCGAAACTCTGGCCTAGGTCGACTTCCCACCAAGCGTAAGGGTTTACATCAGCAAGTGTATGCGAAACGGTACTTGCATAAAAATTACCATCAGTATTGCCATCAATTGCATAATCAGCAATGGCGTAAATCCCACCCCAGGTGCCAGTTGAGCTCTGACTAGCTGTTCCCGTGGTAGCAACGTTTGTTGGCGTAGCACTCGCAACCCCAACCATGCCAACTAGAAACAACCCAGTTGCCAATCCTACTAAAAGTTTCTTCTTCATTTTTTCTCCTTTTCCCGTGTTTAATATTTCTACTGCTTATGTAAGAATTGCTATTTTTGTGATGTGTCGTATGGCCTCATAAGAAGATGATAATTTGACCGTACAAACAAAATTTATAATTACGCAATTTTCATACCGGTACTAGCAAAAAACTAATTATTAGCTGAAAAGTATCGTAAAAGCAGGGAGATAAACTGACAATACTAGAGACTGTTATTTTGTTGATTTTACGAACAAATTACACATATCCGGATATTTTGTACGGAATATCGGAAAAATGAACCTGTACAATTCCCCTAATGCCAGACCCTGCGATTCTTAACGATTGGGAGAATTGCAGTTTTGTGTTAGCAAAATAATTGCTGTGATGTACAAAACATTAAAAAAACATTAAAAGTAGACAGATCGAAGATTCATATACGTCATATTCAACTTTGAGGGTGTTATTGTAGTTTGGAATTATATGTTGACTCGACTCTGAGTTCATAAATTGATTTAGATTGACCCCGACTTTCCTATATGGCATAAGGTGTGCTAAACTAAATTATCATAGTTATAATATCATATATTCAAAACCAAATTATGATCGACTGGCTGATACATGAAAGTTAAAAACAATTTTGTTAGCATTATTGCTCTGGGTAATTTTAACCCTGCTATTTTATCTCCTGATTTCTTAAAAGATTCGTGTAAGTTTGAAACTACTGATGAAGCAAAGGGAAAAGCCACACCTGTGGTAACAGCAATCGAATTTGGAGATACAAGCTTTATATTAGAACTTGAAAAGTTCCAGATTATGGAAAGAAACCAATCAAGTATTGATTTCTTACGCATCATGTCTGTAATGGTGAATTATTTGGATGTCTTAAAATTCACACCAGTACATGTAATGGGATTGAATATCAATGTCGACATATCTGAAAAGGACGAAGCGCTATTCGATAAACTTAATGACCCTAGATTTGTTTGTAAAATTTTTAATTCAGATACTATTTTATATGACAAAAAAATGGTTTTTAGTAGTGATGGAGAAACTCCAATTCGATGGGAATTCACCAAAGGTGACGACCCTGTTTATAAATTAAGTATCGATTGGTTAGAAGATTTCTTTAGAGTAAATTTGAATGTTGAAAAACGTGATATAATCAAAGCCCGGGATCAAATTAATTATCTCAGCTCTCATTCAGAAGAAATTATCATTGAATTTAATTCATTGATAACTCAAATATGGAACTAGGTGAATTCCATGAATATTGAACATTTTAATACACTTCCAAGCGTAACTGCTCCTACACAATGCAATACAGGTGCTTTCAGTTTGTCTAACCAATCAAATTTCATTGAAGCTATATCCGATAGAAAACAGGGATTATATACAATTTGGCAGAATTGGCAAAGATATGAGACCACCCCTGACACTTGCGACAGATTGCCCAAAAACGAACTTATTGACGAAAGCATCAAGATTTTTCGGTCAGAGCAAGGTGATTATATACCGTACAGGCCAGATATTTCTGCTTATGGACATTTCACAAAATCTATATGGAAAAAACGCTACAGAAAAATTGATGAGTTAGAAACTGCATGGAAAGCATTGAAAGATATTTTTCATCTTGAAAATATATCAGAAGAGGAAATTTTTATTCTTCGTTTTAACTTACAAAAATCAATTGATGTTGCATTTAATCTTATAGAGGAGCTTTTTGCTCAAATCGAAACTAAAACTCATATTTATACTGACCCTGATGAGCCGGGTATTAAGTTATTAAATATAACCTTACATGTTAAAAGTACTGAAGAAAGCGAGATAGACGGCTTGCTTGACAAATATGATGAATTACAAGAACGTTTCATAGAGGTAGTTGACACTTGTTCTTCCTCAAAAATTTGTTTTTACCTTGATATCTGAAAAATGATTGAAGCTACAGATTTTCTAATACTATCTTTAGATTTGATCGATAGTGATTCCCCAAACGAATCAAAATACAGAACTGCAATTAGTCGGTCTTATTATGCCATTTATCATATGATGGCTAGGGAATATGCAGTCGCAAAAGGACTTGAGGTTGAAGATTCAGTTATAAGCAGCCATCAAAGGTTCATTAAAGAGCTGAAAGATGATTCGGATGCTAAAATAAAAACGCTTGGAAATCAACTCTTTCAGTTAAAACAGGCAAGAGAAGATGCGGACTATAAATTGAAATTGGATATCAATAAATCAAAAGCAAAAATGAATTATACTTATGCTGAAAGAATGCAGAAGACTATAAATTCAGTGTTCTCTGTCTAAACCCTTCCTTGCTTGCTTTCATAGATAAAACAGAAGTTAATATATCTCCGATATTTGCCTTCCTCCAATTGAAGATACCTTTTATATCTTCAAATATGATATCGTAAAATTTCTTACGATGCGCAGGATGACATCATAATGGCAGTCCCAAATTAATGAGTCTGCCATTTCTTTTTTGTCGGTGAAGATGTGGCTTTCTGCTCTTGGCGATTCGAGCTACCCCCAAAAGTCAAGATTCTATCTATCGAGATTAACCGGCCAGATTATTATTTTCTCATAAAGCCAGCCAATCCATCCCCCTGCACATTAATTTGTGTAGGGGAATTTTTTTATATCTATTGACCAACATATACCGATTTCATCTAACCAGCATCTAACCAACAAAAAAGCCCTTAACTCAAAAAGAGCTAAAGGCTTGAATTTACTGGTGCGCCCGGCAAGATTCGAACCTGGACAAGAAAGGGCTAGCACGACATAAAAAATATGCACAATACTTGCTTGTTAAAGACGAGTTATATCAGACAATCAGTCGATTCAATAACCAAGCTAAAAAATATGATTGGGAGCAAACGCTACATGAAAAGTTGGGTATAGTCTGGAGCTTTTTTATGAAGAAAAGGGTTAACAGCCTTTTTGCCAAATGTATGCAAATCAATCTCCAGCAGTCATTCCTTGAAATAAAACTTGATAAAACACGCAACAAGATCCAACAGTTATGGAGCGAAGCCGATGAGGACGAAACCAAGCGCAAAGAATTTTATCGACATATAGACTTGACGCAAACCCGTGAACAACTCAAAAAAAGATTAACAGAGCTTGAATATTTCCAAGAAATGCTGGTTTCCGAAATTAACGCACTGGAGTACGATTTTCATAATGTTGACTCCCTAATTGATGGGTCAATAAAAATTGTTGCAGCCACGGTAACCCAAGCCTATCTAAAGTTCGGCCAAGATGCTAATTATGATGCAGTGGTCGTGGATGAAGTATCTATGTTATCGTTATCTGCTGCTTTGGTGGCCGGCATGGCAAAATGCCAAGTTGTGCTAGCTGGAGATCCTCGACAATTTGCTGCAATCAATAAGTCAAAAGACCCAATTGTAGTACATTGGATGGACAAGTCAGTATTTGATGCCATGGACATTAGTGAGTCATTAGAGCAAGATCGCCTGCCTAGTAACTGTGTTTTTCTGAAACTACAATACAGAAATACCGAGTATTTGTCATGTTTATAACACATTGTGTTATAACGGCTTGTTGCAAAACGCACCTGGCGCCGGTCATTTCCCGGATCTTATTTTTCCAAAGTGGTTCGAAGACAGTGTGATTATTTTTGACACATCAAGTTTGTCATCAGTGGCCGGACATGGCGGTATAGGCCAATCAAAAGGGCGGGCCAATGTAGTGAATGCCGCCATCATAAAACGTATAGTGGATTATTTAATTTCTAATGGTCCCATTGTCGGACAGGATATCGGAGTTATTACTCCCTATACAACACAGGAAAAAATGCTCCAAGAAATGCTTTGTTCTGATGAAACCAGTTCTGTTACAGTTGGAACAGTTCATAAATTTCAGGGAGCGAGCGAAAAATTATTATTTTCGATGTGACAGACAGTTTTGGAGCAAACCCAAGTTTGTTCTTAAAAGCATTTTCATTTAAAGATGAAGGCGTTCGGCTACTCAATGTGGCCTTTAGCAGAGCACAGTGTAAACTAATAATCCTCGCAAACTGTAGCTATATCAGAGAATCTCCAGAATTAAAAAGCTCCTTTATTACTCAGGCCTTTTCGATCATTGAAGGTAATCACCAAACTATTTCACTCAACGAGATACCCTTACTTTCCCAGGAGAATATTGAAGATGATACAGGGCAAGTTATGTTTTTCCCAGATAAGCAGTCATCTGCTGATTTGTTCAGCAAAGATATCGAGGCCGCAAAACAACAAATTACATTCTTTGCTCCTACCATAATGGCAAAAGGAGAGAACTACTGGCAAGATTTTTTTAAGCGTCAGCTTAAATCAGGGGTTGGAATTTGTCTGGGGACCAAACGGTTATGCCAGGTGGATGAGAATCAATCCTCCAAAATCTTAGAAAGAGAGGCTCAAAAATTATATAGAAATTTAGGAATAACCCTTGAGTTTTCTGAGCATATGCCAGGGAAAATATGCATAATTGATGGCAACATACTGTGGCATATCGGTGAACCCAATCCTGATTTCCCCAGCGATAAATCTATTGCAACTCGGATACATAACCAAACCGCCTGCAAACAAGCCGAACATGCTTTTCGTAATTTTTATTATCCTCGACAAATTCAGCATGTAGCCGGTTTGGAGAATAATAAAAAATCCAGCTTGGTGGAAAAGAAAAAAGGACCCCATATTGTCCCAAATAATCAGCACGATGACAATATTGATTCCGCCCCCTATTTGAACGCAAAAACAATTATTGAACCAGCTCCATATACGGAACACAGCAAATCTACTTCTTTTAAAAAGATGTTAATCTGCCCTGATTGTGGCAATAAATTGGTTGTTAATGATAGCGCAAAATGGAAGTTCAGGTGCAAAGGATTTCCGCAGTGTCGCTATCAGACTAACTAATTTGGAAATATGTTGGCTGCGGAACATTAATTTGAACCGATTTTTTTGCACCAATTTTATATTCAAGAAGTTTAAAAAAAAGCAAAGGCGGACTTAACCCTTTGTCTTCCTTTTTTTAATGCTTCATCTCGGATGCAGATAGCAGAAGTCGTCTTTTTGATAAAGGATCGGTGAAACCATGAAGGCTTTCATCTATAAGAATACTTGGGTCAATCTGATGTAAGAGCAATCTTCGTTTGTAAGGAGCGGGGATACAGATATTCCCAGATTCATCAGTTAGGTGTCGCATTTACTTTAGAGGTAAAGGATAAGTTTAAATATTTCGATGGTGTTTAGTCGTTACGATTAATCGTAGTGTACTCCGATGAAATAGTTTATAATCGGTTGTTTTTGTAGCAAGTTAAACAACTTTTAAAGCTCTGGTGTCAGTAATATGACTTCATTGTGTGTTTTCTGGAAACCAAGTTATAACTTCATGGAGTAGTACAATAGAAACTTTAGCAAAATGGATTTGGGATCCAGTTCTTTGTCTAGTTTATTTAGAACTGGGCTGTATCTTTCTGTACCTTAACCGGGCAATTGTCTGGCGAAAGAGCCTTCAGGTTTTTTTGAAGATCATGGGGGGAGATCAAGCAACTTCTACTGATCGAACCGTCTCCCATAGAAAAGCTTTTCTGGCGACAGTAGCTGCCACCGTTGGGATTGGTAACATTGCCGGAGTTGGCACTGCTATACATGTGGGTGGTCCGGGGGCCTTATTCTGGATGTGGATGTCTGCGCTACTTGGCATGTCTTTTCGAATGGCATCCACGTACATGGCTATCAAACTTCGGCCCGATGATGACAGGTCCAAATCATTTGCTACGCCGATGGTATATTTGGATAAATATATGACGGGTGGATTTAGTTTTATTCCGTCATTAGTCGCTGGACTAATTTTAGTTCAGGGTCTGGTTTTATACAATCTGGTACAGGCAAACTCCTTGGCTCAGGCAGTCCATAACAGGTTTGACTTTCCCAACGTGGCAACATCCATTCTGCTCACCCTTTGTGTAGGCCTGGTTATTCTGGGCGGGTTGAAAAAAATTGTCAACTACTCCTCTTTTTTTGCTCCATTTATGATCACCATATATGTTGTCGCGGGCCTGCTGATTTTACTTTCCCACCCTTTACAGACAATTCAAAACATTGGCCAGGTTTTTTACTATGCCTTCCAGCCCTATTCTTTTGCTGGGGGCATTGTTGGTTATACTGTCTTTCAGGCCATGCAGTTCGGGGTATCCCGTGGTGTTTTTTCGCATATGTCGGGTATGGGTACCAGTACATTTTTACAGGGGGCAAATAAAGATTCTCCTGCCATGGGGGCATTTATGTCTGCACTTACTCCCTTTGTTGATACGGTTATTATCTGCTCTGTTACGGGGCTTGTCATACTTTCCACTTCGTTTTGGCAGATAAATACCGGCGCGCATCTCACCGCCGCAGCATTTGAGGCTGGACTGGGCTTTGCCGGACAAATTGTTGTTATTGCAAGTCTTATTGTCTTTGCTTTCACAACTATTGCCGCCTTTGCTCATATTTCAGAAAGATGTATTGTGTACCTAGGTGGCACCAACGATCTATACTACCGCCTGGTTTTCCTGCTTGTGACCTTTGTCGGGCCTTTTCTTGATCTGCGTTTTGTCTGGTCACTCAGTGATATTATTATTGCCATGATTGTTGTTTTTCACCTCGTGCCTCTGTTATATATCACCTTGTTGAATCGTAAAGAGATGTGCCGTGATTTTGAATTCATTGCCAAGGAAGTTGGTCGTCCCGGCCCGATAGATCAACGAAAAAAGCAAAGGAAGAAAATGTCAAAATATGGTGGTGGGGAGACTTTTCGAGCAAGGCAAATGCGCGATTAACAGACACATTATCAAAGGTTGAGTTGGGCTGAAGAATACGGCTAAAACCTTATGAGTGCATGGGGTGTTTTAGGTTTGAGACTTTTTTATGCACTGTCCCGAAACGATTTCAAATAAAAGTGCTTAGAAAGCTACTAAAAAATCATTTGTTATCGTAATAAAAAGTAGCTTTTTTCCTGAAATCATGCAATAAATTTAGTATGTTACTTATTTACGGGCTCAGCAATTATTGGCGTGTAACTATTATTATGTAGTTTTGAGTCGTTTCGAGTATATATATTTTTCTTGATAAAGTGTCTGAATTACGTAAAGATATTTACTATTAAGCATCAGTTAATAAATAATGGGAGAAGGGTATGCAGGACGACAGGCGGGATGAAGTATTAAATAGAGCTGTTGAGGCCTCGTTAGCAATCGGAGAGAATTCCCTCGGGACTGATACCGCAACAGGACCGTGGCAAACTTCGACGCCTAAAGCCTCAGTGCCAGCAACCCCAGCACAACCTGCATCAGCAAGTACTCAGCCCGCGGCTGCTGTTTCCGCTTCTTCTGCCTCTGCATCGGCCACAAATTCTGGCCCGCAAAATCCCGCGCCTCAAAATGCATCTGTGTCAGATCAGCGACTAGGCAACTCAACAGTTAAACCGCAGGGGCCAGTTGGTATAGACATTGGTACAAGTGCAATTGTTCTAGCTGAAGGGCGTGACAAAAAAGTGCATGATATCCACCGGGCCAAGTTTAATAACACCATCCCCTTTGAAAGTTTTTATACTAACGTCCTTTACGAGCACGAGATCCCATATTTTGAGATGAATAATTTTGACTATGTTCAGGGCTATGGTGCCGACAATATAGCCAAAGCTTTTCACTCGCACCCATTGCGCCCAGTACCTGCCGAATACTCCAAGGGTCAGGATGGGGTTGTGCTCTGTGAGGTTATTTTACAGGCTATAATCGGACGCCCCAGCACTCCAGCCACACCGCTTTATTTTACCGTGCCGGCCCCAGCACTTGAAAATGATAATACGAAGGCTTTTGTTAAAGGTACTTTGAAGGCCTTTTTCTCCAGGTTTGGCTATATAGCCATGCCAGTTGAGGAAGGGCTTGCCGTTGTAATGTCAGAACTACACGACAATAACTATACAGGACTTGTTGTTACAGTTGGTGCAAGTGTTTGTAATATTGCGCTTACCTATCTTTCTGTTCCGGTAGTTAGTTTCAGTATTCCAAAGGCCGGGGATTATATTGACGCAATGGTTGCTCAAACATCTAATGAGTTACAGTTTAAGGTGAAAGAATATAAAGAAAACTCTTTTTCACTTTCATCAAAGCCGGCAACACGATTGGAGAGGGGACTTCGCATATATTATGAAGATGTTGTTACAGCGATAGTTGCCGGTCTTGAGAAAGCACTTGGAGGAAGACCTCCTGCCAATATTAACTCATCAATTCCAGTGGTCTTAAGCGGTGGCTCTGTTCAATCGGATGGTTTTTTACAGATTTTTGAAAAAGCCTTGGCCAGCTGCCGACTGCCTCTATCAATTTCTGGGGTTAGACTGGCCCAGGACCCTGTCAATGCAGCTGCTAAAGGTGCGCTTATCATGGCAAATGCCGAAGAATTATAAGTTCTTGGTTATTTGGATAGTATCTTTAAGGTGTTGATTCATCAGCTAATGAGATAGCCCCAGTTATGCAAAAACGCAGACAGGATCCGCAACCGAGACATTTTTCCTGTTCAATCTTGCTATATCCTTTGCTTAGTAATCCTTTTTTGACAAAGGTTATTGCCTTATGTGGGCAGTTCATGATACAGGTCTGGCATCCCGCACATAACCCTTTATCAATAAAAGACTTTTTCGGCTTTTGTCGTTTTCCTTTTTTTATATCCCTTCGATTGCCATATGGATCGACAATTGCCGCTTTTGGACAATGTTCAAAACAGGTGCCACACTCCTCACATAAGCCTGGATTTATATCAAAGCGCTGTTTTTTTACTCCAGCGATTGCATCTACCGGGCACTTTGATACACATAACCCACAACCTATACAATCTTCGCTTATTTCGTATGACATGGTGTAATTAGTACCATAACAATGCCTAAATTAAAACATATCATACCGCACACGATGAATGTGGAAGATGTGAAATCCAGGTTGCAATCTAAACTTGTAAAAGCTCTTGCCCAAAATTCCGGGGATGATTTTATTTTATGTGATGAGTCGTGGGGTGCTGATAAGGGCCATTATGCCTTTATGGTGGGGTCATATTCATTTTCAATACAGGTGCACGTGCAGACGGGACAAATCAATATAGACGGCAAAATACCGCTGGCAGCCCTTCCGTTTAGAAGACAGATAAAAAAGGACTTAACAACTATTGCGAAACAAATACTCTGTGGGGAGGGGTGAAAGCCTATAAGCCTTTCAATGCATCAGCGAATAGTAAATTTAACCCCGTTCCCGGTTAGAATATACTGGAAAATAATACCCACATGAATGACACAGGCACAGGGTTTCCTTTGCCTGACGCATATAAAATGCATAACAGATCATGGGGAGTCCGATGATGAGGCCACCCAGAAACAGAGAAAGAAACAGACCAATACCGCCAACAATCCAAGGGGATTTGCTGGAGTGCCGATGCACCTCTTCGACAAACATAGTATCCTTACAATGTTTACAGGTCGGGGAGTGTCCTTGAGTAGATGATGACTCTGACATGGCCATTAACGGTTTGTATTTTTGTCAAGTGATTGTAAGCCAAAACCAAGGCCCGCTGCGCCACCAACTACGCCGGCAACCTTAGTTATAACACCGCCAATAACAATTTCTGCTGCACTGGCCGCAACGGCAATGGTTGCAACACCGGCAAGAAGACCCAACCCACCGCCAACCAGAACGCCAGTTCCTAGCTTAGCAATATCGATACTAGTTACTCTCTTTCTTGGTTTAGTTATTTCCTGCCACTCATCCTCAAGTTGGGAATCTATCTCTCTTTCCTCAAATTTGCGCATCTTGATTTCACGTTTTGTCTGGTCATAATTGGTTGCATTACTCATTACACACCTCTGCATAGCTGAATGATTTTGGAAGGATTAAGTTTCTTTTTTTCATTTTTTGACTTTTTTGGCAATTGTTTTTTTTGTGACGTACAACATTAGCACCTGCTCCCATTGCCCCACCGGCCCCTGACAGTTTCGCAGCCAGAGTATGACCAAGCAGCGCTTTGGCTCCAAAAGCAGGCAGAACAGCAAGTCCGGCAAGGGTTCCTGTAATACCGATTCCGGCGCCCCAAAAAGCTATTTTACCTAGTGAACGTAAAGAGCAAGTTTGCTGGGGGCAAACTTTATGATGGGCAACTAATTTGCTGTGCATCTTACATATTTCCTTACTATAGCCTTTTACTGGACAGTTTGTACACATGGTTTTCTTTTTCATAGGCGCCTGATGTCCTTAGCTGTTAAAAAAACGTTATTACTCGGTTTCAGCTGATTGTATCATTGGTTTGATATGTAACGTTACCCGCTCAATATCTTTAAGCTTATCATGAATCGAAGTTCTGACCATTTCACCAATATAGTTGGCATTTTTAAGACTGTGCAGAGGGTCGACAAGGAGATCCATCTCGACCCAGACGTAATGCCCAAGTTGTCTGGTCTTAAGCGCTTCTAAGCCTCGAACGCCTTCAATTTCACGGACTATGTCCTTAATATCTTCACTGTAATGTGAATTAACAGAGACATCCATGAGAGAACGTAACGAATCCATCAGTATTGAAGAGCTTATTTTGATAATTGCGGCAACGACAATCAAGGCGGCAAATGGATCAAGGTGGGGAATACCGAGACGTTGGCCAATAACACCTACAATAACAGCCGCAGAAGAAAAGCAGTCAGCACGATTTGCCCAGGCATTTGCTAATATGGTCTGGCTTTTTAGTTTGGTTCCAACACAGCGCATGTAGCGAAAAAGCATTTCATTAGCGCCAATAGAGATAAGTGCAACAATTATGGCAGATGAGTGAGGCACATGGGTGCTATCGTGCAGCAAATGTTTGATTGAGACTGAGATAAGGATTATGGCCCCAATAATAATTAAAAAGCTGCTGAATCCGGCAGCCAAAAACTCTGCCTTGCCATAACCAAAATGATATTCATGGGAGGCATTTCGACGGGTAACCCGCCGACTTATCAGGATAACAAAGGCGATTACAATATTGGAAGCAGAGTGCAGACCGTCGGCAAGACAGGCCTTGCTGCCGGCAGCATATCCGGCATATAACTTCAGTAATACCAGGACAACGTTAACCCAGATGCCAACCCAGGCGACACGTTTTCCACAATCTTCACAGTTTGCACATTGCATGATGTTATATCAGTTTATCGTTTAATTTATGAGTTCTATATCTGGGGAATTTCATTATTCAGCTTTTGAAGCTATATATCATCATGATCATCATGACCGGCTCCGTACTGCTTTTTTTTATCTTGCAGTCGCAGCATTCGATATCTCTTTTTGATCTCATCTTCTTTCGAGATGCCAATCATGAATCGAGTCAGGTAGCCAATAACACCGCAACTAGCCATCACAAAAAAGAGACGGACTGGCACTGGTTTACCTGCAAAGATATAAATATTAACATGATCGAAGTTCTGGGCAGCAAAGAGAATCGTGATTGTTGTCAGGATAATTGTCAGCAAAATTTTCATTTGTTCATCACCAAAGGCTGATTACAGATTGAGCAGTAAAGTAAACCGTTTTGTCCTGATATGCCGGTACCAGTCGCTCCGTGAACAGGACAAATATACAGTGGGTTCCATCCCGGATTTGCTTGTGCTGGCAGCTGGAAGGCGGCAGGGTGATATATAAATGGTTTTGGCCCCATTCCAGGTTTCCATTGTTGTACGACGAGCTGTTGATTAGCAGCTGCCGGGTGGTAGATCAGGGGTTGTGGGCCCATTCCCGGCTTCCAATCCAAGGTCGGAGCTGTTATTGGCTGGGTAAAGGCCGCAGCAACCAGTTCCTGTGGACTCATTGGTTTTTTACGAGCGTGGTCTAAAACTGAAAAAACTACGCCAAAAATAATAACACTGGCTAAGGTTATAATGAGCCACGAGGGCAAATGAAGGGTATCCTCCAGATAGGGCTCCGAGGCGAAAGGAATATGGTCCTGCACTGAATTGGTTTCCCTTTCTTCCATTTCTTTCACGTTATCTTAAAGGAGCTGTTGCACCGTGAAACTGCATTGGCTGACCATCAAGCGGGCAGCGCGGAATACCTGTTGCGTCAAGGGTCGGAGTGCCAACCGGGCCATGCTGAGGGCAGAGAAACTGTCCTGCCGCCTGTGCCTGTTGCTGCATGGCCTGCGGTTGAGCAGCATATGGAGCCGGTTGATACATCATCTGGCCCTGCCCCTGGTAAAAAGGTTGTTGCTGTATAAACTGCTGCTGCATGGGTTGTTGAACCGGCTGGGTATTAAAGGCAGCTGTCATTGCCATTGAGGCACCACGCAGTCTTTCACCCAGAAAGTCGAACCCATTTGCATAGCCGTACAGAGTAATTACTGAAGCGGCAGTAGCACCAACAAGCCCAATATATATGGCAAATCCTTTGACTGAGAAATCATACTTTTCATTTTGCATTATTTATTTCCTCCGTGAGGTAGTTAAATATTTTTTAAGTCGTTAGCCTTTAACGATTCGCTCTCAGCAAAAAGCGAATAGCTAATAGCGAACTGCTTTAAATTCACATATTAAAAACACGTCTAGCATCATTAATGGGGATGGCAAAACCAATTCCGCTGAAATGGTTCCCTGGAATATAATAGGCCATATTTATGCCGATTATCTCCCCTTTAACATTTACCAAAGGACCACCATTTTCACCATCATTAATAGCTGCGTCGGTTTGAATCAGATCCGGGTAATTAATGCCGTTGATATTAAGATGTCTGCGGCTGGAACTGATAATTCCAAGAGTTGCACTTCTGGAAAAACCATAAGGGCTGCCAATGGCTAGAACCATGTCGCCGGTTTCGATAAAGTCTGAGTTACCCAACATCGCGGCTGGAAATGATTCTGTGGCGCGAATTTTCAAAAGTGCCAGGTCGGTTGCCGCGTCAACAGAGACAACATCGGCGATGTGCCTTCTCTTCCCTCGTGAAAATAGCTGTACCGTAACTTCAGTAGCCTGACCGACAGCCTGAAATGTAGTAAGAATATGGCCCTGGGGAGAAATAATTACCCCAGAACCCTGGGCCTTGCCATTTTTGGTATATGGCTGAATAAAGGCAATACCCGTGTTATCAGGTGGTGTGTTGGCATTTTCAGGTGTCAATATAGCAACAACAGAGGGTCGTACCATGGCAATAGCCTGACTGATCCCTTCCTGAACCTGCATCGCTGTACTGGGTTGCGTTCCCTGCGCCTGTACTTGTCCTGCTTGCGGTATCTGTGCAGGCTGAACAGTATGGAACTGAGGCGGCATTGGCTGCCAGGCTACAGGATTAGCCAGCTGACTGTTACCCACCGGGCCAATATTTTCAAGCACCACTATGAATATAATAATTGCCAATGCAATAATTATAAGCCAGGGCACTTTGGTAATTAGATTTTTTTTATCAATCATTGTGTATATCCAATTCATTGGCTAAAGAAGAAAATCCTGATTAGCATCCAGATGCCAACCAAGCTTAAAACTCCTGCAAACAGAACACGAAGGAGATTCGCTTTGCTCTGGATAGAAATTCTTGAGCCAATCTGAGCACCTATTACGGCAACAAGACAGAGAACCAAAGCTACTTTTGGTTCAAAGTGGCCAAGAGTTTGATGTCCCATAAAGCCTGAAATTCCGGTTATTGGCACCATTATCGCTGAGCAGGCTATAGCGACCTTCATGGGAACACCGAATAAAACAACCATCATTGGCACTTTGAGCCAGCCGCCAGCCAGTCCCATTATTCCGCCAAGAAAACCTACCGCAAAAGTAATCGGAACAGAAAGGGCCAGATCAATTTCGTAAACATAGTTTGCTTTATCGCCCATGATTCGGTATGGGCTGAAATTGAAACTTTTTTTCTGCCGGGAAAGCCAATCCTCATCCTGGATCATAAAAAAACTCGCGGCAAAAAGGCAGATAGCAAATAAAACATACAGCAAGGAAACATTGAAAAAGTAAGCATACATCCCACCGGTAAAGGCCCCGAGCATAGTGGGGATTTCCAGAATGGCAATCAGTTTCCAGTCTACCAGGCCGGAACGAATAAATATCATGAGGGCCGAAACAGATGCGGCAGAAAGCATGAGCAGGCTTGTGGTTGAAGCCGTGTAAAAATCAAGGCCGCAGGCCAGTAAAATTGGAACATAAATAAAACCGCCGCCAACACCAAGCATTGAAAAGAGTATTGTCGAGGCAAGAACAAGCAGTATCGTTTTAGGAAGGTAATGGTTCCAGAATTTCTCATTAAAATTTACGGTCTGGGGATGTTCTAGAGGTAATGGCCGAGTCTGGGCAACGGTCACTGGTTTTCCGGCTGGTGGATGGGCCTCCATGATGTGACAGTTGTTGCAGGCACCAACCATAGGATGCGGCAGAGCAAGCTGGGTACTGACCACACTCTTGGTTGTGATTATATGGCACTGGGTACAATCAGTGATTTTCAGGTGAATTGCATCACCAGGCCGTCTCTTGTTGATATCAATTGGCAGTTTGTTTGCTGGGGCAGCTGGTTGGGTAAGGGCCACAGTCAGCGCCCCGGTTATTCGGGTAAAGAAATGCTTAGCCCGATTAATAGGTATAGCAAAGCCAAGACCTGTATAGGTCCCATCGGGGGCATATATGGCTGTGCCCACACCAACGACCTTACCGTTGATGTCAATCAGCGGACCACCAGAGTTCCCCTCATTTATAACTGCGTCAGTCTGAATCATATTTGAGTACGTTCTTCCTTCGATGAGCAGATCCCGATTAACTGCCGAAACCGTCCCAAGTGTTACTGTGTGATCAAAACCAAAAGGGCTGCCTATGCTAAGTACATAATCACCAAGTTCAAGCTGGTCAGAATTTGCCAGTAGTGCAGGTTGCAAAGCCTTGGTTGTTGTAATTTTAAGCAGGGCCAAATCAAGGGCATGGTCACTATGAACGATTGTAGCGGCAAAACGTTCTCCCTTGATAGGCCAGATACTTACATCAATGGTTTCAGCATCGTTAACAACGTGATAATTAGTTAGGATATGACCGTCGCTATCAATGATAAAGCCGGAACCGATACTCTCAAACCATAAACCTGCCTGTTTCCCTGTTTTTGCCCTTTTCTGAGCCCTGATGCTGACAACCGACTGTTTTACCAGCGAAATAGCCTGGTGAATGTCTTCCTGAAGCCCAATCAGCGCCTGATTCTCCATGCCAGTTACTGCATATGCCTGTGTAGGACAGAGAAAGGCAATCAGTAATACAGCAATCATTGGCCTCTGGAGATTTGCGGATCTCTTTAGTTTGGTGGCTAAAGTAAAATACTGAACATCGAACATCGAACATCGAACATTGAACATTGAATGTAAAGAACGAAAGATGAAGCCCACATAACTAGAATTCCTTAGCACGCCATTCACCATTCGATGTTGGACGTTGGATGTTCGATGTTCATTATGGTAGCTTTCATTTCAGACACTTATTTTAAAGCCACTAAACTGTTTGATCTGTAGAGCTGGATTGCGTCTCCTGAGGCTCCAACAACACCAGTGAAAACCTGTATTCCAGAAGCTTTACATTTAGTCGCGTTTTTACCTGAGATATCGTTGCCAATCAGGGCAATAACCTGATGTTTCTTTAATGTTTCAGAAAGCTGTTCGACAGTCGCCATGTTTACAGAGCTGAAGGAGTTATCCGACAGATCAACTATAATTATGTAGGCGGTCGTCATTCTATCTCCAACAATAATTGAGCCCAAGGTCGGTCCAGCCGAAAGAATAGCAAGTCTGCCTGTGGTTTGCTGAGTAAAAGCAACTTGTTGGGATTGTGGGCCTGTTGTGTCAACAATTGGCGTTCCTTGCTGGGACACACCAGGCGGCGGTACGGTGATGAATATGTGGGTGCTGCCACGCATAACATCAACAACAGCTCCAGTCTGTAGTTTACTGGAAGCAACAAACTGTTTCATTGTCGGGGTCGGGGTGCCATTTATGGCGGTAATGAGATCGCCTGTCGTAAAACCAACAGTTGATGCAGGCGGGCTTTCAACGTCATTAACGAGTATGCCGCTAGTGCCAGCCGGGAAGCCGAAATCGGCGGCATCTTTAGGATCAAGAGGCGACACATCCATACCGATCCAGGTGCCTTCAATTGCCATTTCAGCTGGAGGCAGTTTGGCTGGTGATACCTTTGGGGCGCTATTGATATCACCAAGAACCATAGAGATATCTCCCGTCTGGGTTTCTCTGGTAATTTGCAATGCCACAGTTTGGCCTGCACTGGTTTTGCCAATGAGTTTTTGTAAACTGCTGGTATCTTTGACTTTGCTGCCGTTAAATCTGGTAATTACATCTCCTGTAACCAGACCGGCTGCAGCGGCAGGGGATTGCTGTCTGACGTGACTGATGATCACGCCTTTTCTGTCTTTAAGCTTAAACTGCTGCTGAATGACCATATCGATGTTTTGGACATCGGCTCCAAACCAGGGCTGGGAAGGCGGGGTTACGCCTTGGGCCACAGCAGCGGCAGGGACGAGCCCTGGGGGAGCGACTAAACTTAAATGCGAAGATTTTTGGCGACCATTGCGAAAATAAATAACTTTAACCTTGTCACCGGGAGCCTTGGTAATAAGTTGATTAATGAACGGATCAAGACCGATAATTTTTTGGCGATCAAAAGAGAGCAGGACATCGCCTTTACTCAAGCCTGCTTTGTCGGCAGGTGAGCGTGGTGCAATATCTTCAATGAGCAGTCCGGATTGGGTTGCAATTCCCATGGAGCGAGCCATTACGTCTGGAACGTCACTAAGCCGAGCACCGATATAGACAGGTAGTTGTCGGTTGATCAACTGCAGGTTGTTGTCACCAGGGTTGCCAATGCCGAGGGAGTATTGGGGTGTTTTAATGAGCTGCATTTGACCGTTAGCACCATTGCCGATTCCCATACCAGCAGGGGCTGGCAAGTGATGTGCCTGAAGTGCTGGATCATTTGGTGTGCCAATCAGCTGCATCTGGCCGTTGAGTCCCTGTCCAATTCCAACAGGATACCCGGGCAGAGCTTGTGGTGTACCGATCAGCTGCATCTGGCCGTTGGCACCTTGGCCAATGCCAACCGGATAACCAGGAAGAGGCTGTGGCGTTCCAATCAGTTGCATTTGACCATTAGCACCATCTCCGATACCGATTGGGTAGCCTGGCAGGGGGGCTGGAGGTGTTGCTGGCTGGGTACCTATTGGCCCCTGAGCAGCCACCCAACGACCTTGAGGCTGCTGTATTTCTGGCCTTTCAGCAGTTTCACCGCCCACACTGCTTGCTGTGCCCACCCAGCCATACATCATGGCAAGCAGGACAGCAAAGGACAGCACCAGCAGCGGAGCTACCCAGAGGTCAAGATTACGTGATCGTAAATAGGAAAGGTTCATATTCAGTTTTCCTCCCTAGAAAAAAGCCTGTTGGATTGGCGCGGCAGCTGTAGGCGACTGTATGGCTGCCCTTGGAGTATGCACTTGTTGCTGTTGCATAAATACCTTGGGTACAAGTTGCCCTTGATTGTACACATTCAAAATTGTACTCGCTGTTCCGGTTGCTCCGGTGTAGACGTTCATATGCAGATTTTTAAGTGCGGTGAATCCGTCAGTCGAAACATTACCGACGATGACGTTTTTCACACCCTTATCGGCAAGAAACTGGGCAGTTTGTAAAGCTCGGCCGTTACCATCGTTAAAATTAGGATTACCTATGCTCTGGTAGGCGTTTTGAGCCTGATCATAGAGTATAAAATAAGGCGCAGAACCAAATTGATGATGCACTGGACTGTTTAAGTTTGGACCGTTTGCAGCAACCGCGACAATACCAGGCATAGGCATGGCAACAGGTTGAACTTGTTGTGGGGTCTGTTGCTGAGTTTGTTGTTGGGCCTGTTGTTGCGCTTGCTGAACAGCTTCCAAGGTTTTAGGCACCCCAAGTATTTCTGCCTGAGTTTCTATCTGATTTTGGGTCATTGGTGCTGTAACGGCGGCAACATTGAGATTTAGAGGCAGGTTTTCTGGAATTGCAAAAAAGGTATTTCGTCCTTTTTTACCTCGGTAAAAATTGACTTTAAGTGAGTGGCCGGGTTTTGCCTGGTTGAGAGCTGTCTGAAAGTCAGCCATAGTTTCCAGGCGAATTTTATTAATGCGAATAAGTTCGTCACCTTTTTTGATGCCGGCCTGATAGGCAATGGAGCCAGGAGCAACGGCCAAAATCAGGATACCGTCTTCGTTAATCAGGCCAAGCTTGTGCATTTGTGCAGCGTTTACAGCTTGTACCCTCAGACCCAGGGTTGTTGCTGATATTCGGTTAAATGCGGCTGGGGTAGCACCACCTGCCGGGGTATTACCTCCGAGGATCGTATGACAGTTTTTACATGGGCCCATATCAGCGTGTGGGTTTGGTGCATTGGCTGCGATGGGAGGGATGGCCGGAGCGGCTGCGGCTACGGGTTTGAGTGGAGCAGCTTGTCCGTTTGCTGCATTTGCTCCCGGAGGCTGGAAGCCATCAGTGACCTGGTGACAAAGAACACAGTTGCCCCAGTAATCGTGGATCATGGGTTGTTTAATGGAAATTGGCGGGCCAGCAAATACCTTGGTAATTGGTGCAGCAGGAGCGTTGGTGGTTATATGACATTGATTGCAGTTGCCCCAGTAGGGATGGGCCATTTTGTCATTGACCAGTATATTCGGTGCAGGCGGTTTGACGGCGGCACTTAAGCTTAAATTGAGATGATGCACTCGATTTTGATGTTGTCGTAAATTCCAGGTTGACCAAACTAAGACTACTACAATGAGTACGGCTAGAGCACCGATTGCCGGCTTAAACTGGGTCATACAGAATTCGGAAGTAACTTTTTTCATTGGTTTTCCTGTTCCATTGGTACAAGCAGAACGTTTATGTGGGATTTTTGTTCATACATACCAGCGATAATCTGCTTTAAATCGAGTTTAACCTCTTCACTTTCATTAATAGTAAGACAGTCCGGCACGTCGACTTCGACATTAATCTCAAGGGAGCCGCCAACTTCACGGGCCCAGATGTTACGAACATCAAGCAGGATGTTATCTGCCCTTTCAAGCAGTCTGGAGCGCAGCTCTCCAGTGTCAATTTCTTCAGGCACTTTGTCCATCAGATTAAACATGGCCTCTTTGGTCATCTCGATGCATATTTTCAAGATAAGCAGGCCGACAACAACAGCAGCCAGGGGATCCATGAAATGAAACCCGAGTTTGGCGCCAATGATGCCGATAACAACAGCGATTGATGAGTAGACATCAGTACGGCTTTCCCAGGCTTTGGCAATCATGGATGGGCTGTTGATCTGAGTCCCGGCACAAAGGCTTTGACGAAACATTAACTCGTTGATGGCGATTGAAAAAAGGGCGCCCCAGAGAGACACCAGACAGGGCGTTACCTGTCTGTTCTGCATAATGGCAATAATGCCGTCATAGAGAATGTAACCGGCAATGAAAAAGAGAAAAATATAGATAAGAATGGCAACAATATGCTCTGATTTGCCGTACCCGTAGGGATACTGCTCATCCTTTTCCTGGCCGGAAATTTTCATACCAATAATCATGACGATGGTAGCCAGAAGATCGGCACAGGAATGAATTGCATCGGCTATAAGACCCTTACTGCCACCAATAACACCCATATAGCCTTTCAGGGCGATCATCATGATGTTACCGATTATATTAACGGTGCCAACCGAGGCGGCACATTTTTCACAAGCATTATGCTTCATATAATCGTTTCTTCCTCTTCATCGGTATCAGCGTCACTACTGAGGATTGGGTCTTCGGGGGAATCTTCAAGGTCATAATCTTCTGCTGATTCTTTTATCGTTTCGTTTTTTGCTGCAGCTAGAAGTTCGAGTTCGATCTCTTTTTCAATGGCACTGGCTTTGCTAAAAAAAAGCACACCAATGACTATTGTCGAAGTGATCATTACAAAGCCAAAGAGGTTGACGATGAACATGTGCTGTCCTGTTTTAAAGTTGTTGCCTGATACCCTTCGGGTATAGTTCATTTAAGAAAATATTTTCTAATTCACTAGCCCCCATATAAGGCACTAAAAAATATAATGGCCTTTCAACATGGCATAGATCATGAGAAAGAATACCGTCTGCTGAGTGTGCAGCAGGTACACGCCCTTTTTAATTTTGGCAGGCGGATATTTTATCCACATAAGGAAACCGCCTAAGGTTAACCAGCCCATAAGTGCCAGTGCTATCATCAGCCAGGTGTTTGACCACAAGGTCACATAACAGTGATAACATGCCACGCCAAAGGAGGCAGTATTTACCCAGATATGAAACACCAAAAATTTGTTGAAGAATTTTTGGACGTTTTTCGGATTGTAGTGCAAGCGGATACGTTTTGCTGGAAAATAGCAATTTGCGGCAAGAAAAAGGAGCATTGAAAGATTGCCGGTTCCGGTGGCCATGTTGTAATCGGAATAAATGGCAAACATAAGACTTGCCCAAGTGAAGATGAGTAAAAATATCAGCTTTTGCTTGAGTGGTGCTTCGCCGAAAAGGGCGACCTCCTGTGTGATGCCTTTATTGCTCAAAACTGTCTATTTTCCTGTCTGCTTGCAGCGATTAATAACCAATGAATCATGCTTATCAATACGCCAGAAGCTTAAATGATTTTGCTTCCTCAGATGCTTCAAAATATGGGAAATCTTCAAAATTAAAAACCCGGGCAAAGAAGTTTATCGGAAAGGTATGAAGGTACGTCGTATAGACGTTGGCCTCGGCGTTAAATTTTATTCTCTGGTTGGCTAAGTCCTTTTCAACCTCAACAAGGGCCGTCATTAACGTTGCGAAGTTGGTCGAGAGTTTGAGGTCAGGGTACTGTTCAGCAACTGCCATAAGTTTGGAAAGCGAGGCAAGCATATTTTTGCCGGAGGCAAGAGCGGCTGTCTGGCTGGGGTCGGTAAGATCGGAAGAAGAGGCGGCGCTCTCTTCTGGCAAAGCCTTAGTTATCGCCTCAATTGAAGTTTTATCTAGCCCATTGTTAGTGGATGCAAGGGTTCGTAGACCGACGATGGAGGTGAAGACAGATTTTTCATATTTGGAGTAATCAAGAACAGTTTTAGAAAGATTTGCAGCCATGTCGTTGCGACGCTGCATGAGTGCACTCATGTTACTGTAAGAGGCTCTCATATTCTGCTCGGAACTGACCAGAATATTATAAAAATAAACGGCCATAATAGTCTTGATGATAAGGGCGGCACAAAGAATGGTCAGGACATAATGATTAGAAAGCGCCCGTTTTATTTTGTTGAGGGCACTGTATCTGCCGTAGGGGGCGTATCGACCCACCGGATAATACAAAGGAGTGTCCATAAAGGAACGTGAGTTCTGCCAGTGGTTATTTTTGAGCTTATAACGCTTACTGTAAACTTGGGAAATTATGTCCGGAATGCGCATTTTAGGGGGCATGGTATTTCCAGTCTATTTGTTAAGACGTGAGATTCCGTGAACAAGACAGATAATTCCTATGCCGACAAAGAGGGGCGGTATAAGTCCATGAAAAAAATCCATGGTTGCGTAGTACTCATCATAGACGCCGTAACTGCCTACAAGGAGAAAGACAATGGCAACAAGTATATTGATGGTACGGTTAGTCTTGCTGGTAAAAATAGCAGACGCGGCGGCTAACAAACCGATAATTATGAGAAATGGCTGGGCGGCGCCTTTTATAAATTCAACACAGTAGAGAATATTCGTGAGCAGTAAATAGAGGCCTGCGGCAAAGACCAGCAGTCCACAGGCAATGTGTTTTGGTCTCATGGTTGTTGTGTTCATAATACTGTTCCCATTTTTGTTATGGTTTATCCGCAGATCTAAAAATACAATTTGTTTTATCTGCGTAATCTGCGGATTAATCTATCTGCTTATCTATCTTGGTGCTCCATTTGTTGCCCATGCTTCAAAATACTGATAGTTTGGGCCAGCAAAACGATGCATCTGACCGCCGGGACTGACTAGACTCACCAACAAACCGCTGTCAGCGTAATACTTCAAATTTTTGTATGTTGTCAGATTCCTGAAAGTTCCGGAATGACACTCAAGGCAGTCTCTGGCAATAATAAATTGAATAGTATTGCTGTAGGTCATCTTATCTAAAGGTACATCTACGGGATACGCTTTTGCGCCAGTGCCGGCATGCATACGACCTGCTACTACTTGCGGGCCTGCCTTTTCTAATGCGCCATCGGCTATCCACTGGAGGATGGGACCCGAATCCTGGCCGGCAAAACGGCTCATGGCGCCGCCTGACGAGACCATAACTTTCAGCATGCCGCTGTCAGCATAGGCCTTAATCCCATCGTAATCCATCAGGTTTCTGGCTGCACCGGAGTGACAGCGAGCACAGTCCCTATTGACTATGTCCCTGATCGTTGGCTCATAGAGAACCTCTTGACCGGCAGCGGCCTTTGCCGCTTGTGCCGACAAAGTTAAGCATGTCAGCAGTACAGCAGAAACAAAAAAAAAGTTGGCGCCAGATTTTGATCCGAACCATTTTTCAAGTAAATCATTTTGAACATCGAACATTGAACACCCAACCTTGAACATCGAATCAAAAGGGACAAAGTCATCTACGGTCATTAAATACGGAGTTGAAGAGTGCTTTTAGTAGCTAAGCTCGTCCTCGTCCTCTACATCTGCTTCTTCGAGTTCCATAACTCTGGAAAAGCAGGTGGCTGCCTCTTTGTGATTGCCGGTACGTTCGTAGAGAAAACCAAGATGCTGATAATATTTACTTTCTTCAGGGTCAAGTTCAATAGCCTTCTGCAGTGAGGCGATTGCTTTGTCAATTTGATCAATGCGGCTATATGCTACACTGAGAAGGTAGAAAAGATCAGCGTTGTCGGTGTTCTCGGTGATAAGCTCTTCAAAGCCGGTGATGGCCAGTTCATACTCTTTTCGCTTGAGGTGCAGTTTACATTTTTTGTAAATAGCACCGGAATGGGCAGGGTCGAGTTTGAGAACATGATTAAGCACGATTATCGCCTGTTTGGTTTTTCCGGAAACAGCAAGGGCATTCGCCAATTGATAATGGGCCTCTGGATTGTTTCTATCAAGCCTGGTCCACTCTTTCAGTGAGGCGATCGCTTTTTCAGACAAGCCTTTTCTAAGATAGTGGGAGCTGACATTACGATATATTTTCTTTTTGTCGTCAGAACTTAAGCCAAAAAGACCATTATAGAAATCGAGCATTCCTGTGAGCAGTCTTCCACCAAAAAGCATTACCGCATGCATGTAGAACATGGTCGAAGGCTGTCCGCTCGGCATGATTTTTTCCTGGGAAGCGCCATTGCTTTTCTGACTCTTGGTTGCCCTGCTTTTTTGGGTCTGGGTTTCCTGAGAACTGTCGGCGTTCTTTTGTCCCTTTTTCCGCGACTTAGGCTTGCTAGCATCCATTGAAGGAGCGCTGTCTGCGCCTTTTTCTTCCCCAGTTTCGTTAATTGCTTCTTGTTCAGACATTGTCCTTTTTCTCCTTCCTGTAGGGGATGACTCCTGCAAGAGTTGCCAGTAGCCCGCTGAAAATCAGCATAAGCGGAAAGCCCCCCTTGGCAATGTCAGCCACATAGTAATATTCATCGTAAATCCCCCAGATTCCCAGGGCGATAAGCAGTAATCCCAAAACAATTTCCATCATAGCGTTCACCTGATAGTTTTTTTTTCGACTCCCGTTGGGCGGAAGTACTCGTATTATGCCGGATTTATTGGATGTCTAATTCGTCAAGCATTGGGTTTAATGTGGCTCAAAAAAAGCTCAAGTACTAATAGCATAGCGGCTAATTGTCAATGAAATGCTTCAATAGTTTAGTAAGTTTTTCCATGTCATCAGCAGCTAGTGCTGCTGATATTGTTCCTAGTGGTAACGGCGCACCAATATCACTATGAAATTTTGACAAAGTGATAACTACGGGCGGGCTGGTTTTTTCATCTATTGCCTTAAATATACCTTGAGTGTCAAAGCTTTCACTGTCGCTGTTGATGACAAGCAAGTCCGTTTTTTCCTGAATCAGAGTCGTAACAGCATCATAACCATTTCGAATTAGTATAATCGTGCAATTGTGGGGCAGGTGGTTAAGTACCTGATCAATTTTCTGCTGGAGCAGGGCGTTGTCATTTACAATGAGGATTGTTTTATGCTTATCCAGCACTGTGGTTGAATAGTTGTTATTCTGCATAAAAGAAAGCAGGTCATGCCGTAGGACAGTACATGCCCCGCTGAGGCAGCTTCGGGCTCGGATCTGCCCCTGCCGTATCAACTCCATCACTTGAGACTGTGGCTGTTGCAGCACTATTGAAACGTCTGTAGCTGAGAAGGTCAGTTTCGTCATATAGGTAATTAAAACACCGAGTGCATTTTCAAATTTATACAATTATTTAATTGAACACACTAGCCTGATGGCTATCAGGAAGTAAAGGGTATGATTACGAAAAATTGTAGGTATTTTTACGAAAAGTGGAGGGGGAGATTTATTAGACCGTCTGGCACTAAAAACTATGAAATTAGTAGTCGATAGTTGTAATGCCGTTACTAATGGCAAACTTGGTCAGTTCTGCAATGGTGTAGAGGCCTAGTTTTTCCATGATGGTGCTGCGTATTTTTTCGATGGTACGAACACCAATGCGTATTTCTTCGGAAATTTCTTTTGTTCGTTTACCTTCCGCAATGTACTGCAGGACTTGACGTTCTCGGTCAGTAAGTTCATGAATCGTTTCCTGTTTGCTCGACTTGGAGCCCAAAAACTCTGATACCATGAGGGTGGCAATCTGGGGAGAGATGTAGGTCTCACCTGCAACCACCACCCGAATCGCCCGATGTATTTCTTCAAAGGCGCTGTTTTTGAGAAGGTAACCATTCGCTCCTGCTTTGAGCGCATCTTTAACAATGTTTTTTTCGGCATGCATAGAAAGCATGACAATTTTGGTCTCTGATTTATCTGCTTTTATCAACTTGGTTGCATCGATACCGTTGAGTCCATTCATTGAGATGTCCATCAGCACAACATCTACCTGATTTTGTTTGCAGAGTTCCACTGCCTCTTTGCCATTCTTTGCCTCTCCGATGACATGCATGTCTGCCTGGTTCTCCAAAAGCTCGCGTAGGCCCTGGCGCACAAAAGTATGGTCATCTGCAATAACGATATTTGATTTGGTCTTTTGAGTTTTCATTCTATCCATATTTAATTGAATTGTGGGTCTTGCTCAAGGGTTGATGTAATTCTGCCTGCGATTCTGTCCTGTTTTTAGATTTTGTTAAAGGTATTGAGATTTCGGTAGTGGTACCGGAACCTGGGGCAGAAAAGGTATGAAACACCCCCGAAAGTGAACTGATTCTCTCCTGTACATTGAATAAACCGAAATGACCGGCACGTGCATCATGCTCAAGTTGATTCGTATCAAAGCCAACGCCATCGTCAGTAACCATAATGTCAATTTTGTTTGGGTACCAGGAAACTGTTACTTCAACATTCTTGGCGTGAGCGTGCTTAATGATATTATAATACAGCTCTCTGATCACCTGGTAAAGTATGGTCTGTATATGCTCAGGGAGCGCGTAGGGGGAGCCGGTTGTCTGAAAACTTGAGTTAATGCCGTGCCCAGTAAGAAGCCTGTTGCCTAAACTTTCAATTGCAGCATCAATATCGTCGCGATGAACTGCCAAGGCACTGAGGTCAAAGGTCAGGGAGCGAACATCTGCAAGCACCTGATCCAGCATTTCAATAATTTCATTGGAGAGTGCCTTGCTATCGGTTGCATCCACACATCCGACAAGTTTCTTCTGTTTGATTTTAACAACGGCAAGCATTTGGCCAATCTGATCGTGCAGATCGTTTGCCACTTTTCGCCTTTCCCGTTCTTCTGCAAGGGTAAGCTCAATGACCAGAGATTTGAGGCGGGCCTGGTACTTCATGAGAGTTTCACCCCGCTCCAGGAGTTTATTCTCAGCTCGTATCCGGTAGATTGCCGAGCCCAAAATATTACTCAAACTTTGAAGCAGGTTTATATCTTCGTCCATCCAGGGCTGCTCTAAAAAGTCGAATCCGATAAAGCCCATAAGGGCGTTGCGCGCACGGATTGGCACCATCATCATTGTGTGGTTACCTCCGCGCTTAAACATAGCGGCTTCCTGGAGTGCTTCAATTGGCAGATCGCCGGCATCAGGGAGAAGAATATGATCATTCTGATTAAGAGAAGAGATGATCCAGGGTATTGATTCTGGTGGTAGTTTCTGGTGGTTGTTCTTTTTAGCTGTAATGCCTGGCGCGCACCATTCATGAGTATTAGTGAGGTTTTTATTGTCCGCTGAAAAGAGAAATATGTAGAGTCGGTCTACACAGACGTATTCTCCAACTTGGCCCAGCATGGTGTTGACAACCCTGTTGAACTGCTTTTCTGAGCCGGCGTCCATAAGGGCAAGGGAGATGCTGTTAAGTATTCGCTCGAGTCCTGCCTTGTAATCCAAAGCCTCTTCAGAGATTTTTTTACGCTGGTAGAGGATGTTGTCCTGTCTTTTATGACGACGATATAAAAAGATACTGACGATAAAAAACACACTTGCCAGCAAAGGAATGATGAAGTTTGTGAAGTTGGGAAGTCCTAGGTTCATCTGTAGTCATCTGCAGTCATCTGTGTAATTGAATAGAATAATCAAATGTTTTTGAAAAAAATGCTAATTTTGTAAACTGCATTTTTATCCGCAGATGACACAGATAGGCGCAGATTAAAAAACTGAAATTTCTTGATGAAGCTGATGTGAACCATTGTGGAGGCATCAGGGCTACACGCGGCTAATATCAGCCCTGCTTTAATTCGTCTTCCCGTTTATGAATTCGAATCAAGGCCTCTTCTTTTGCCTGTTGGATCTCGACTGCTGTCTGTTCCCAGAGCAGTTCTTCTTTTTGGCGTCGTTCTTCTACCAGGACTTCAATCTTTGAAGCCATAAGCTTGTCTAACAGCTGGCGTTGACTGTTGATTTTGTTTTGCAGGGTATCAAACTCAACCTTCCTGGAATTAATTGTGGTTTTAAGGAGATTTTGAGTTTCGTTAAGCTGTTTGATGTTGTTCTGATAGCCGGTAATTTTCTCACGGTACCGGCTGTTAAGAAGGGCCAACGTCCTTTGCTCCGCTTCATCTTCCCACTGTTGGATTGTTGCCTTAGACTGCTGCTCCAAGTGGCTTAGTTCCTCTTTGAGTTTATCTGTTCGGATCTGGGTTTCATTTTGTTCCCAGACTTCAATTTTTTTAAGCGCAACTTTCATTGCTTCCTGTTCGATAGCAGTCTTACGGCTTTCAAACGCTGCAGCTGTTTCTATTTCAAGCTCTGCGAGTTTGTCTTCCTTTGCTTGGGCTAACTCTTCGTGCAGGCTTTTATATAATTCGTCTTTATGGGTTTTAAGCTCGGAATCAATTTGTGCTTTTTGCATCTGTTCAAAATCGTGCACTTTATCGGTAATGGACGCTTGTTCCGATTCGAGTTGCTTGGCAAGAAGCTGAATTTCCTCTTCAACACTGTTTTTTTCACGTTCTACCGTGCGAAGACTGTCTTCTAACACGTGCAGGTTCGATTGTAGATCAGCTTGCTCTTGTTCCAACGATCTTTTGCTTTCCAGATGCGAAAAGAGATCCGCTTGTTTTGCAGCGATATCAGCATCGAAGGCGGCTAGTTGAGCGGCACGTTTTTTATATTGAAGAAAGTAGATCGTCAGCAGAACGCCAGCTGTAATAAGTACAGATAGAATAATGCTCAGGGGGTCAGCTTTGTACACTTCTATCTCAACAGGCGGAATTGGTTGACTGGTTGATGCAATACTTGCTGTTACCTCTGCAGATGCTTCCGGGGCGAGTGTTTGCTGTGCTGTTTGCTGCATTTCGGTTGGGGGCTGGGTCAAAGAAGTCTGCTGGTCCGGTGCTTGTTCTGTCATAATGGGTACCTTTTGGGTGCTCTTTGAAAATGCGGTGTTAGTATCAAGGTGGATTTGTTGATCAGAGTCTGAGGCAGAAAGATACGTGCCGCCGACAGAAGTTGCCCATTGTTTAAAAAATGGTAGTTTGCCATATAAGTCAACGAAAATGAGGGCTTCCCCAAGTTTATTGTCCAGAGAGTCGAGGTGCGCCTGAATGATTTGAAGGTTTTTTTCGGTGTACAAGGGGCTTAACTGGGTATAGAGTTCATTCTTTGTCAGATCTTGGGCGGTTTTTTGTTTATACTGAAGGTTTAATGAGGCATATTCCGGGTTTTCAAGGGTAGTTTTGGAAAAGTATTTTCGCAGGTCATCGCTAATTTCAGGTTCACCGTCTGAAATAATTGCTGCTAGGGTAATTGGGCCATCATATTCAGCGAGAAATTTTATGGGCGCTGCCATGTCACTGACCAGGCCATCAAGTTTAATGGTGGGGATTAAGGAGTTGTTTGCCTTAAACTCCTGAGCACTAATTTTTGTACTATGCTGAATTCCTTCGTCAAAATTCACAATAAGCAGGTTTGTGTCATCTGGAAGTTTGCCAATAAACTCCTGCAGCCAATGGTTTGGCACAATGTCTGGCCGGTATTGCCGAACGGAAATAGAAGAATCAAACAGGAGAATAATATCTCCAGAGCCACCGGCAAGGGCACCAGTGGGTAGAAGAAAAGATGCTATAGGTAGAAAAAAACACAATAGAAAATTGTGAAGATGGGTCGTCATGAAGTTGAGTACTCAGATAGGTAGCAGATAGCAACTTTAAATTATTTGAATTTAGGTTCAAGCCCACAATAGCTGACTAAGTTTTAAAATTCAACAGGATATTAAGTTTAGACATCTCCTTGGATTTTTTTGGAAAATAACCTGCTATTAGTTGTTTAAAAAATAGTTGATTTGTGTAATAAAACAACATTTGACAGTTGCCATCTAATTTCTTTGATGGTGCAGGCATTTTATTGCCGAAGCTGTTGCTCGCCCTACCCTCACTAATGCGTTTTATACTCCAACAGGATGAATGATGATCCAACTAAAAACAATACTTTGTGTGGATGTCGATAGTGCAATCGTTGAGTCGCTTGTCGAAACATTGGGGCAGTCATATCAGGTCAAAACAGCAGATACAGCCGATACTGTACTTTCAATTATGGCAGCGCAGACAGTTGATCTGGCGATTTTTGGCTGTTTGATAGGCACCGGTGAGTTGGAAACGCTCTTGAAGAGCTGTCATAATGCCCAGCCTTTTTGCAAAGTTATTCTCATTGGCGATTCAAGTATTCAGTTGAAGGATAAAGCCTTTACTGTTCATGGTTTTTGTCAAAAGCCCGTTGATACCCAAGCGCTTCTGTCCACAATCCACTCTCTTGTTAATGATAGGAACACAGCTGTTTTTCTTGACAGGATGACCGATCAAAGCGTGAAGTATAGCTTAACCAAGGACGAAGATCCTGATTCGCATAAGCAGTATGCCCGATTCCTGGAGACCTTTAAAGTGGGGGTCTGCCTGGCTGATGAAGAGGGGGTTGTGGAGTATGTAAATAAGAAAGGGTGTGAGCTGTTTGGCGTTCAAACAGGTGAGAAACTGCTCGGAGTACCATTGTCTTCTCTGTTTAGGATTGATAAGGACAGGGAGCTGCATTTTTTGAAGAAATATGTGAAACGCGAATGGACACCTCAGCCACTTGTGATGATACGCCCTGATGGGTCAGATATGGCAACTCAGGCCAATGTTACCTTCTCGGAATCAAATCCTCCCCGAGTTGTTACTATCTTTTTTGCTCCGTAGCCAAACTGCTGAAGTATTTTTGCGCCTGCCTGCCAACTCTGCGGGCATCTGCTGAATTGAGATAGGCACCGAGGGGAATCCCTAAAAAAGGAATAATTCGTAGGGCTCTGCTGCCAGTGCGTACAGTGAGCTTATCTACCACTCGAGTAGCGCCTTTAGCCATACCCGTAGCAAGGTAACCCCGGGCAGCGTCAACCATCTCTCTGGTGGCTTGAGCGCCCAGTCGGCTCGTAGTTGTTTCTTTTACGGATATTCCAATAAGGGCCAGCGCTGTTGCCTGAAGTTCCGCTTCTCCCATTTCAATGTCGTAGACTGTCGCTATGGCGTAGCAGAGTTCAATTTGAACCCGTAACTTGTGGACAACATCTGCCGTTAGCGAGACAGCGATTGTGCCAAGGGTGCCAATACCTGGTATTGTGCCAGGCGCAGATGTAAGTCCGCCAAAGGCTCCAGTCTTAAAAGCACTTCGGTTGATAAGGCTTTGACTGAGTTTTGCGCTGATTTGCTCTTTTGATATTTCAGGGAAGGCAATCTCGATGTCAATCCTGCGCAGAGCAACATCCTCCTGGATGGCTGGAAAAGATTGGCCGGCAAAAAAAACTGCCTTTTCAAGTTTGCTCAAGGCAAATTCGTCTTTTTTCTCATCAGCACCAACGAAAGCCTGCTTGATTCCCGAAAAAAGTGATTGGGCCCCCATAATACTGCCTTGGTACGTAACAGTAGCTGCAGTACCACACAACTTCATGGCATCGACAGTTAGAGAATGGAAGGCGCTTCTCTGATTTTTGGTGTTCATGGAAAAGGGGTCGTATTATGCCTGACTTGGCTCTTGATCCATGTCCATGTCATCGTAGTCTTCATCCAGGTCATTGTTTGGATCCATAAATTTGTCGACATTATCCGAAACCCTACGTCTGATGGCGTCAACCATTTTAGGATTTGTCCGGTTCAATATTTCGTAACCTAAGGCGCCAAAAAAAACCCCGATAAACACTCCTGCTAAAATACCTTTCATGTTGTTCTCCTGAATACTGTTATTCTTTAATCCCGCTAGTTTGCTCGGACATTGAAGCACTACTGTCATCGGTGCGAATTGTCTCGATCTTTCTGGTAAGAAAATCAAGTTGTTCACTCAACCTGGCCAATGTACTGTCTTTTTGGCTGGATGAAAATGGTTTTAATGATTCGGCAGCCTCTTTGGGGAGATCAATGGGTGCATTTGCATTAGGCGAAGCTGAATCTGTCCTATCGTCAAAATGCTCAAGAAGCATATCAGTTTTTTTGCTCAAGAGTCCAATGCTGGCGTTGATGGCGGACAGATCAGTCTGTTGCTGAGCCTCAATTGCAGATTTAAGCTGGGACAGTTTGATGATTTTACTGTCAATTTCTTGCAGAAGGCTTTTTAACTTCTCTTCAAGTCTGAGGGCCTCAGAAGCAAACTCTGGCCCGGGTACTTCCAGTTCAGGTGCTACAGGTCCGTTAGCTGACAAAACTCCCGGTGCCGGGTCGTAGTTTTGGGTCGGCAGTGTTGTGATTTGTTCAACCGGGCTAAAGGTCTCTTCCTGGCTGAGTTGTGGCTCAAAGAGTTGCTCTGGCAGGTCCTCTACGGGCACGTTTGTCTGAAATGAGGTGTCAGTGGAGTTGTGGATAAAACCTAAGATATTCGGTACGCCAGCCCTGGATAACTCATAGGAGCTCAGATAGAGGGACAGGGCTAGAAAGGCGGCTGCCCCTATGAACACATAACTGTGGCGTTCTCTGGTAAATATACTTCGTATTTGCAGTGTGATGTAGGTGAGTATGCCAACGGGCAGGAGCAGTGAAACGAAAACAAAAAAGGGCTGCAGGAAATATGGCCAGTTTGCAAAAAATGAAACGTCAAGAATGGCTTGCTGAAGAGTAAGATCGTACTTCATTCCAACCACCAGCGGAATAGAACAAAAAAGGCTGCACGCAAAAAAGGTTGCGCTGAGGGGCAGTTTTGTTCTGAAAAACAATATCGAGCTGACTATCAAGCTGACGGCAGCAATCAGTAACGAGAAAAAAAGTTTGTAATAGGAAACCCCTAACAAGGTAACGGTGGCTAAAGGGGGCGGCGATTTGAACAGAAAAACCAGCAGCACCGGCAAGGCAAGCACCGGTGTCAGGATGGCAAGCATGAAAAAAATTAAACGCTGGCCGAGGGCTGTTGTCGATTGGGGGGCAGCTTCTGACATGACAGTTGATAGTCTCTTCAAGGGTGGTTCTTTAAGGATACTCTCATCAAAGTCCGGGGAATCTTCGGCGTCTGAATCGACGTCTTCAGAACCATTATTTTTTAAAAAACACGGTCGCATCTGCACCCTTTAGTTTGAAAGTCTTAATAAAATTGAATAATTACTTCATTATTGCTTATAATCAAATATAAACTGTTGATTGTCAATTAATAATAGCCGTGAGGCTCCTCTTGACGCTTGAAACAGCTTTTTTGTTGTGTTGTCAAATTGTGAACCACTGAACCTGCAAGCCGGGCGCTACACACTATGGAAGAAAAAATAAAAATTCTTGTTGTTGATGATGTCCCCGTGAATCTGGATTTACTTATGGCAATAGTTTCATCCGTTGAGGAATATGAGGTTACCAGTGCGGGAGACGGATTTAAGGCTATGGACATAATTCGTCAGGAGCCGGTAGATATGCTGGTTACTGATCTCATGATGCCCGGTATGGATGGTATAGAGCTGGCCAGACAGGCAATTGAATATAATTCCGCAATTAAAGCCCTGATGGTTTCTGCCGCTGATACAGCCGATCGGGGTCTGATCGTAAAGGCTATGCGGGTTGGGATATCAGACTTTATTCCGAAACCAGTAAACCTTGATGAATTATTGCTAAGTCTGCGGCGGGTGGCGCTGCAGGTAAGAAAAGATAAAAGGAGTGAGGAAAAACAGCAAAAAATTTCACTTTATTTTTCGGCTATGGAACAGAGTGTTGTGTCAATCTTACTCACGGATTCTAAAGGAAATATTGAGTATGTTAATCCTTTTTTCTGCACCCATTCCGGGTACAGTTTTGAGGATGTTGTCGGCAAAAATCCCCGCTTATTGGGTGATGAGACTGAAACTCCTATTGGTTTTAATCTTTGGAACCATATTCGCGAGGCTGGTGAATGGCGCGGAGAGTTTAAAAACAAAAAGAAAAACGGTGAGTTGTATTGGGAGTCAGCCGTCATTACTGCGGTGAAAAATGATGCTGGAGAAGTCACTAACTTTGTGATCATTAAGGAAGATATAACTGAGAAGAAAAAATGGCAAAAAGATCTTGATGATCAGCAGATTATACTTGAAAAATTAGTTAAAGAACGAACAATTCAACTTGCCGATACAAATAAATATCTCAGGGATGAAATCGCAGAACGTGAAGAGATACAGGCCCTTCGTGAGCAAGAGAATCTGTCGGCCATGAAACAGGACAAGCTTGCTTCTTTAGGTGAGATTGCCACCGGCGTTGCCCATGAGATAAATCAGCCACTGACTTATATAAATACTGTTCTGCAGGTGAGTCTTGAGAAGTTTCGGAACGGACAAGTAGATCCTGAAAAATTTATCAAAAAATTTGAACGTGCTAAGTATCAAACCGACAGGATTACCACCATTATAACCCACCTCCGTGCCTTTGGCCGTGCCGATGACGATGTGATCCTCCCTGTTGACCTTGTTAAAATTATGGAAAATAGCCTTATTCTTTTGAGTGAAAAACTGCGGCTTCGCAGTATCACCCTGAACAAAAAGTTTGAAGAAAACCTGCCATTGATTAACGGCAACAGTAATAAACTGGAACAGCTTTTTATTAATTTTTTTCAGAACAGCATCGATGCTCTAGATGAAAAAGTGGAAGGCACAATAACAGTTTCCATGACCAATGATACCGAGGCTGGCACTGTTGTTTTACAATTCAGTGATGATGGTAGCGGAATGAGCGATGAGGTACGTGAAAAAATCTTTGAACCTTTTTTTACGACCAAGGAGGTTGGCAAAGGAACAGGCCTTGGTATGGCCATTGTGTTTGGTATCGTACAAGTACATAAAGGGACGGTTGTCTGCAGCTCACAACCGGGTCAGGGCACAACTTTTACCGTCACGTTTCCAGCGATTTCGTCCGGGATGTAACAGTGTAATTGGGCCATGGCAATCTCCAAATATATTCTATGTATTTGCTTTATAATTTATAGATTAATTCCCTTTCTGTCAAAGAAAATTGCTAAAAAGTGTTAGGTGTGGAAGTTTGGATCAACTTTAATATGGATTCAACTTTAATATTGCAAATGCCAAGAGCAGTTGATAAGTTATATCAATATAAAAGTAAGTTTCAGTAGTCACCTTATAAAAAAAGAAAGTCAGTAATCACTATAAATAAAGGTAAAAGCTATGGGAAATGGATGGCGATACAGATTGCAGCATCTTGGGGATGCTTTTGCTGATATGCTTGAGGCAACTGTGGTGGCAGCGCGGCGCAGTGCAGCCGGCATTGTGATAGACTTGCAACTTCACGATCTGGAAAAGAAAAAGGGTAAGGTTGCGGCTCGCATAGGCACTCGTATTATTGAGATGCGGGAGGAAAACCCTGATTTTTTGGTATACGATGCCTTTATCTCTGAGTGTTATGAAGAACTCGATCTTCTTCTTGACCGCATTGAAGCTTGTTACGAAGATAAAAAGACAGCCAGGGAACGATTACGCCGTATTCTGGATCGTTTAGCATTCAGATGTACACCGGAGACTTCCTATGAGGACAACTATTCCTGCGGTTGATCCGGAAACCATTTTACTCCGTATTAACGAGTCCAACTCCCAGGCATTTACAGATATTTCGTTTGGGGTCGATGAACTGCAGGTAATTTTCTCCAGGGCAGGCCGGACCCCAGTTACACCACTCATTGTCAGAAAAATAGAAGAGAAAGCCAGTCGTGAAGGCTATTTGTTAACCGATGCCAGATCGGTTCTTTTACTGGCTGCCAAAGAGATGCTTTTAAATTCGTCAAAGCATCTCACCCTCAACGGCAGACGCCTTGGCGACTCAATTACACGTGCATCTGGCCCGTTGCAGGCCCCGGCATCCTCGACCCGAACAGTAAAATCTCAATCTCCTGTTGTTTCCTATTTTTATTCACTTTCTGATGAAATTAACAAGGTTAAATCACTGGCCGAGCAGGCCGGTATGGTACCCTTGCTCTGGAACAGTGCCGCTGGATTTCAAAGTGAACATTTATCCAGACATTTCCCTCTGCCTGCCCAGGAAGAGTTGATTGATTGCCGCACCCTTGAAGATGCTTTCCGTTCAATAATTATTCAACCCCGGAACAAGGTTGCCTATATTTTTGAAGATATCCATCATTTTCTGGGCGAGAAGACAAGTATCGGTCCTGGCTATGGCGCGACCCGTTCCCTGGTGAAACAGCTGTATCGCGCTTTACAGCACAGGGATGAAAAGGTGTATTTTTTTATCCCTTCATCCTATGAAATGCCCACAGAACTTGCCGGTATGGTTTCTGAGCATGACTTTGACGAGGGTGTTCCCAAGCGGACACTCGATCGCTATGGAATAGAGTTGACTTCTCCTGGAGTTCTGGCAAAGCTGAACCCAGTTGTCGGGATGGAACCAGTGCTTGAGAAAGTGGTTCAGACGTTGACCCGTATGGAGGCTAACAACCCCCTTCTTGTAGGCCATCCTGGTGTTGGTAAAACGGCAGTAGCTGAAGGATTTGCTTTAATGTTGTCTCGAAATGAAGTGCCGTCTTTCCTGCAAGGCAGAATTCTCTACAATCTGTCACTTACCAGCATGGTGGCTGGAACCAGGTATCGTGGTGAAATGGAAGCGAGGCTTGAAGCCCTTCTTGATGAAGTGAGACGCTGTCGGGAACAGGTTATTCTTTTTATTGATGAGATCCATGGTTTGCTTGATGCTGGCATGGCTGAGGGCGGATTTGGTATTGGCGATATTTTGAAACCTGTTCTTGCCAGGGGTGAATTTCCACTGATTGGAGCAACTACTTTTGAGGGTGCCAAGCACCTCGGACTTGATACTGCCTTGTCTCGTCGATTTAATACAATAACTGTCCTGGAACCGACAATGCCCCAAGCTTTGAAAATCTTACGAGGTGTTCGGGCACGTTTTGAAAAGCACCACGGAGTTCGAATAGGCGATGATGCCTTGTCTGCAGCGGTGCGCTTAAGCGAAAAGAGTAATCCGAACCAGCACCTTCCTGGCCGGGCGATTGCGGTGCTGGACAGTGCTGCTGCCTACTGCCGCATGAAGGGAAAAACGTCGGTACATGAAATGGATATCATCAGGGAAACACATGGTTAGGGTGCTGTGTCGCAGGGTAATCATGAGGAAGAATGGGAGTTAAATCTTGAGTGCGGCAGTCAGCTCAAATCTTCAGTGACTCCATCATTTTATTAAGTTCCTTGCGGTAATCATCCAGCTCGCTTTCAGCATCTTCCCGTTTTGAAACCTCTGAGGTGAGTTTTGTCTCAACCTTTTTGAGGTTAATACACGATTCCACCAGAGAGCGCAGTTCCTTGATGTCGAATGGTTTACGTAAAAAAGTCCTGATGCCGAGATCGTAACATTTCTCCATATCTTCCGCATCGCCATGCCCGGTGAGTACGATGACTGAGAAGGGGTCTTCAGGCTTGACTTGAAGTTTTTCAAGAAATTGAAGGCCGTTCATTTTTGGCATACGAAGATCGAGTATAATGAGAGCCGGTTTGTGCTTATTATAAAGATCGATTCCTTCTCCGCCGCTAAAGGCATCTATAAATTCGTAACCTTCATCTTCAAGGGCATCCTCGATACTCTCGTGGACAATCTCCTCATCATCAACTATCATTATTTTTACTTCTGCCATTGCTATGTCGTCTCCAGAAAGTTAGTCACGATGCCATTCTAATTCTGTGTTTTTTAGTAACATTCTTCGTGTATCTTTATCTAAGCCCAAAAAAGATGGGGTAAAATCAATATAGAGGTCTAGGGTAATCTCTGTGGAACGATATCGGCTGCTTCGAGCCAATAAATTAGTAACTTCCTTAATCCCCGTTTCAGTAAATTTATATTGTAAAAGCACCTCATCTCTGTTGCCGTCCACCGAAAAAACCAGCTGGATAGTGTCAGCAATATTATCAAGAAAGAGGAAGGTTATATCGTTACGCAATACTTGATACTGTTCTTCACTGATAAGTCCATACGATTTATATATCGGTAGCAACCCTCGCTCAGACTGTCTGGCCAACTCCTGTCGTTTAAGAAATAACAGTGAGACAGGCTCGTTGTCGGTAATCCTTGATGTGGCGGTAACGTTTCTTTTAACATTCACAGGTCTTACTCGGGGCTTGTTTTTGTGCCGCTGAGGTGGATAGAAACTTCCATACGATCTTCAGCCTCTTTAAAAATGCGGTACATCTTTTTCAAAATCTTATCCTGTCCCATGACATCGGGGAGCCTGTCCTTTTTTTGTGCGCTTATTTCAGAAATTCCATCGCCAACAGAAATGAGGCGCTTCTGCATAGCAGCCTTCTCATTTTCGATATTTTCAAGCTCCCGTTCCATTGTTTCAATCATAACAGAACTGGAGTTGGTATCATTTTGGACAGCTTTAAGTTTTAGGCGGTTCTGGTTAATGCTGTCAGCTAGTCGGTTTCTTTCAAAGCTGAGCTTTTCAATCTGTTCAAGCTGGGCGTCACGCTTTTCTTTATAGGCGTTGATCGTCTCGTCACTGCTTGTAATTGCGAGACCAGCCGTTTCCAATATTGAAGCGAGAGATTGAATCTCTTCCTTGTACTGCTCATTTTCAGCAATAAGCTGACTTCGCATGCTTTTTAATTCATGTAGAGTACGAAGAAGTTCTACCGGGCTGGCTGGGTTATTGTCTGTTGTGTCAATCATAATGGTATAACTCAAAAAAACTCGACTAAATTAATTACTAATGTCTGGAAACTTCACTGAGGATATCCTGGGCTTCCTGAAGCTCTCTCAGTAGGGAATATTTCTCTTCCATTGCTCGTTGACACTCATCTTGAAGACGAATGATTTTTTTCTGATAGGTAACTTTTTCGGCTTTGAGTTGGTTAATCTTTTGATCCTGGCTGTTAGCCTTTTGTCGCGATGCATTTTGGCGCGATTCAAGAAAAGTTACCTCTGAAACAGCATCATTCTTTTCCATCTCCAGCTGCACAATCTCTTTACGATAGGCCTCAATTGATTTATTCATGGCGTCAATTTCAGTGTTGAGACCATGAATGTGATTTTGAGAAGTGGAGCGCTCTTCAATAAGCTGATCCATTTCCATCTGCATTTCACGCTTAGACGGCATTTCAGCTTCAAGTCTGGCAACTTCATCAATGAGTTTGACTTTTTCTTCTTTTAACTCAGTAATAATTTGCTTTGAGGTATTCAGATCCTCTTCAAAAATGGCATTCATGGAAAGAACCCTGTCTAATTGGGCCTCCATGTTGTTGATAATTCCTGCCATGTCCTGAACAGTTTTTTCAAGATCGACGCTATACGTAGCATCCTGAAGGCTCGCAAGTCCAGTTATCTCGGCAATATATGGTGATTCGACATTTGTATCGTGGATATATTTACGAGTAGGTGCATCAATTGATTTGGCTGGAACTCCTGCCCTGACGCTCGTTGTAACCGTTGAAGCAGAGTGTGTATTACCACTCTTTTTCGGTGTGGAAGTTGCTGTGCTCATGAAGTTCTCCCTTTCCCCTTATAATAGGCTGTTTTGACATGGTGCTCAATGGCATGCAGCCGTTCACTCAGGCTGAATAGGGCCTGGTTTGCCGACTCAATTTGATCAATAATGCAATTCAATTCTTTATGTTGTTGGGGCACATCCCCTTCAAGGGAGATCATTTTTTCAGCCCAGATATCAACCTCACCACTGACAAAGCGTATCTGTTCAATAAGAAGACCTAACTGCTGCATGTTGCCAAGATAAATTTTTTCTGTGGTCTTAAGTTCATTGTCAATCTGCTTTAGTTCATCCTGCATGAAGGAAATTTCTATTTCAAGGTCATTCTTTTCTGCAAGGGCGTTAAGGTGCTGTTCTTTAAGACGATCTTCCTGTTCAATAGAAAGGCTTTCAACTTGTCGTTTTTTTGCGGCTTCTGACTGCAAAAACTGAAGCCTTTCATAGAGCGCCAGGTTTTCATGCTCCAGTTCTTCGAGCTCAGAGGAGATTGAAAGTTTTTCTTCATAAATTACCTGCGGTTCTTCCTGCGAAGGAGACAACTCTGAGAGCTGTTCGAAAAGTTTTTCTTTTCTCTCCAGCCATGTTGAAAGGCGCTGACGTATTCTATGAGGCAAATTCTTTTTACGAATAGCCTCTTTTTTCTTCTGCCAGTCTTGTTCGGTTCTGATCACGCTTATTTGCCTTTAGCTTTACTGTTTGTTTCGGTTTTGTCTTTGTTACTGTCTTTAGAGGGTTTATCCTGCTCTGCTGTTTCATCTTTTGCAGAAGTTGTGTCGTTTGCGGCCTTTTTGTCAGCGGCACTATCTGCGTCTTTGTCTTTGTCCGTTGTTTTTTTAACATCAGCCACTTCTGGCTCATTGGTTTCAACTGTTGCAGCGGGTTCTGCAGGCTCAGGATTTGAAGCTATTTTGGGTTCTGGCTCAGATTCGGATGCGGGTTTTTCTGCCTTAGAAACTTTAGATCCTGTTGGTTTTTGATCATCTGTAGCGCCTATGATAAATGGTTTTGACTGACCGCTTGCCCTGACTTCCTGCCACCATTTTTTCATCGAATCAATAATTTCAAGAAGTTCGTCACCTTTAGCGCTGAGATCAAAGGCAACCTCTTGACCCGATATAACCTTGATGGCATCGAGGGCTTTTTTTCGTACCTCTGTACTGTCATCGCGCAGTTGGCGGATGATTGGCAGCATGCTTGCAGTATCTCTGATGTTTGCCAAGGCGGAAACAACTGCTTTTCGTACTCGTTCATCTTCATCAGTAAGACACTGGATCAGGGCAGGAACAGCTTTGCTTTCATCAAGCCAGCCCAGCAATGTGGCACCGGTTTTACGAACCTCAGGGTTAATGTCGCTTAATGAATCGATAATTTGTTGGCGAACATCTTTATCTTCTGGGGCAAGTTTATAAAGACCGCGCAGTGAGGTGATACGAACGCGGGCACTCGTATCACGGGCAGACTGACGAAGGACATCAACACTGCTTGGGTCGCCAAGGGAGATCAGGGCGTTAACAATCTCGGTGGCCAAGTGCCCTTCAGCCATGCCGATAGCAGCGTGAAGAACAGGGACTGCAGCAATGTTTTTCATCTTTCCAAGTTCTGCTGCAGCTAGCATCTGGATCTCGGCTTCTTTATCAAGTAAATCAGTGGCGACATTGTCAAAGACTGCACGATCAGATGCCGTTTCAAAAGTACCATGAATAAGTGCTTCTTTTATGGCGTTGTTAATGTCGGCTGTTAACTGGCTGGCATCACCGCGTTGTTTGCCTTTGCGTGCCCGACCGGCCATAAGAGTTGCACGACGATATCCATCATCTTCTTTTTTTCTGGCTTCTTCGGCGGCACGTTCTTCTTCAAGACCGGCAATACGACCACGCATTTTTTTTACTGAATTTTCATAACCATGAATTTTTTCAAGGAGCTCTTTAACTGTCCCAGAGTTACTAATTTGGGCTTCATCACCATCAGTTTCTGTTAGCCTTGCGCTTGCTTTGCCTATTTCGTAATAAACTGATTTAATTTTTTGCTCATAGTCTTTGATAGATTTAAGTAACGTGTCACATTCCCGCTGATAGGCCTCTGAAGTGGCAGACGATTTTTTTCGAAATGGCATTCCCGACAGTTTCTTGAATGTATTTCCAAAAGATCCAGTTAGCTTAGCGCCAGCATCAAACGAAACAACCACTGCATTGCCGCATGTGTTTAAAACAGAGGCGATCCCTCGTAATACTGCTGAACGTTTTTTTTCATTACTACCTGACATTTATAGTCTCCTTTTGAATCGTAACTGCTGAAATATATCAGTTTGTGATTTTATTTAATGTATAACCTTATCTGGGTGACAATTTATATGCTGGCTAGATTTTCTTCAAATTCACTGAAAATAGAGACATAATCCTTGATGCCGTTTTCAAGGCTGGTATTAATCGTCTTGACTTCATTATTGATAAGTTGAACTGCTTCCAAAGCATCTTGTTTTGCTTCTAAGCTTAACTTGTCTTCTTCAAATTGTAATAAAAGCTGATCAATGTAAGCCTTAGGGTCTTCCAGCGCATCAATCCGTTTCTTGGTATTTTTGAGTTTATCGAGCTCTTTCTCAAGGGCCTTTTTGTCCTCTTGCTTTTCCTTTATAGTTTGCTCCAACAGGGGAATATCATCAGAAAGCTTCTTTTCTTGATTGGTAAGGGTTTCTAAAAGAGTGCCGACATCATCATTCTTCTGAATGAGACCTTGGAGATTTTCAGCACTTTTGTCCATTTCATCGGTTGCATAGCCAAGTGCGGCTGTGAAATCGGTGTGAAGTTTTGCCATGGATAAAAAACAGTTTACTTTCTCTTCCTGGATGTCGAGATTCTTCTGCTGGGCTGAATTTAAAAGATTTTTGGCCAGTGGGATAGTTTGTTCGCTCAGGTCATTAATTTCCTGGATCAGAATCTCTATGGTCTCTTTATTTTTGCCCTTTACCCGCTGTCTGCTTTGTTCTGCAATACTGTTGAACCTGGCGTATTCGTTAGTTAAAGTTTGTTTGGCCGAACGTAAACGGAGTAAGGTTTCTGAAGGCTCTTTAGCGGTGACTTCCGCATCGCGGATCTGGTTTTGAAGTTTTTTTAGTTTATCGTTTAATGAGGCGACTTTTTCGGCGATGAAGTTGGCCTGAAGATTAATCTTACTGGTTTCAGTAACATAGTGGGCCTTTTGTTTTCTTGACCCCATTAAGGTGGCAACTTCCTGCATAACAGAAATGATTTCATTTCTGGTGTAACGCGACCGTATGACAGAAGAATCAGCCATTGAGTTCCTCCGTTTCTTTAAGAAAAACACTCATTTTAAGCTCTTCAAGTCGTAGTTTCATCTCAAGCTTGTTACAGGCGAGAAGTGAGTCCTTTAAGTTAGTATTTTCGGCGTTTACAGTGTTTATTAGAGCAGTTCTCTTTTGCGTAACGGCATTGCTCTCTTCAATAATCTCATAATAAGTCTGATAACGCTGCTGAAGTTCATAAACCTGCTTTGTAAGGGCAGTGATATCGCGATCCAGTGAAGCAATTACATCGTTTTTACTACTACACTCGTCTTCGAGTTTGGTTATATGTAGCTGAGTTTTCTCAATGCTTTTGTTTCGGGTGTTGATACTGGCACTGTTTTCTTCACTTTTTGCGTCAGCTTGCTGCTTGTTATCAAGCGCGCTGCGTATTTTTACACCAATGTTGTTTACATCGTTTATTAGCTCAGTTGATGATAGTTTTTCGGCCTCGATAGCGGGCTGAGTGCAAGGGACAATATGTTCGAAGATATCGATTTCAGCCTGGAGTGCGCTGATAATTTCAATGCCGTTTGAGAGGTCTTCGCACTCTTTTTTTAAGACGCAGTGTGTCTCTTCAGCTTCTTGAGCTGCTTTTTGGGTAGTGCTGAGCTCTTGGCTAAGAGCTAATTTTTTTTCAAGAAGTTCATTGATTTGACCTTCCTGCTTGCGGCACACTTCCTGCCAACGATCAGTTTCAAAGGTTAAAGTTATTAATTTATCCTTGAGGCCGCCGAGTTCGTTTCTCAAACGAGGCACTTCGATTTTAGCTGCTATCTCATCGGATAAAAGTTTTTTCAGGTAGCGACTGCTTTGGTTGAAAAGGTTTTCAGCCTGTTTCAACTCATTTTGAACTTTGATCAGTCTTTCAGCCGCATCATCGCAGCTCTTTTCTGCCTCAACAAGGTGCAGGTCAACTTTATTGCCGGTTCGACCGGACTGAATACAGTCGGTTATTACGTGTCGGAAATTAGGCATGCTCTTAACTTTCCATGTTGTCCCAGGCCCGCTGGAACTGCTCTAATTTATCCTGCATTGCCTCTTTTTCAGATACTAAAGAAGCCTGCTTTTCGGAGAGTTCAGCTATTTGATTCGACAATGAGTTCTTGATTTGTTCTTTCTCGTCTTTCATGTTATCGACAGCAGCTTCCAATGTTAAAACATTTTTGGCTAAGGCGTCGCGTTCTGTGGTAAGATCGCCGTTTTGCTTTTTAAGTATCTCGATAGCTGAAAGATCTTTGTCGGCCTGCTCTTTTGCTTTTTTGTTACGATCCTCAATGGCGTCTTTATGACTTTCATTGCGCTTTTTAAGCTCGGCACTGTGTTTTTCGGCCGTTTCTGCGATCTCTTTTTTTAACGACTTCTCAACGTCTTTTGAGGTCTCAAGTTCTGCAGTCAGGGCCTGTATTTTTTTCTCATTACCTTCAACGTCTTTTTCAAGGCTGCCGACACGTTTAACCAGTACTTCTTTTTCTTTTTTTAAGTCATTATTTTTTTTGGTGAGGTCCGTTACGGCACGGCTGTGTTCCTCTTTTTGAACCACCATCTCCTTTTTCATGGCAAGAACAGATTCTTTAGCATCGAGCAACGCAACCTCTGCTTTTTCTTGAGCGTCCTTGGAATCTTCCGCCTCTTTGGCCAGGCGAACCTTCTCGTGTTCTAACAGGTCAATATGATCGTTAAATTTCTGCAAGACTTTTCCATGGGCAGCCTGAGCAGATTCAATAAGGTTTTCAACGGTACGTTGCTTAACCCGTGCTGCCGCTTTGACTTTGGCAAGCGCTTCATGTACCTGTGCGACAATGTTTGCCTGGGATGCAGGTGTGGTTGCAGACGTTTCAGTCATGTATATTTCCTAGTCGTATACGGCGGCGGTAAGATTAATGAAGGGGGCTTACTTGCCGCTAATTGACAAAATGCCAAAGGACACTCGTTTAATTTCGCAGTTTGTAAAGCGTATTAATTATGCTGGTGCTGCTGCCATGTCATCGGGGAAAGAGTCTTCTTCCATAACAGCAGTAGCAGCTTTAATTTTACCTCTGATGCGGTCAAGTCGCTCTTCGCGCTCATTAATCATATCTTCGAGTTTTTGATCTGCACCGTCGAATTCGCTAAAAAGTGTTGTCATCTCTGTGTCATCGGCAAACAGATCAGCGGTATCTTTGCGCAGAGTAACTACGCGTTCACCGATGCGGTAGACGACATTGTTTCTATCCCGCTTGGCACCATTAATGTGACGTGTTAGCCAAATGCCGCGGAAGCCCTTAGTGATGTTGCATCCGAAACCTTCAATCATTTCAACTACAACGTCGCCAAAATGTTCAAGTTTGTACCTGAGGTCTCTTTCCTGTTGGTCTTCCATATCTACTTCCCCCTTCGATGAATAAATGTTACGCGGTGGTTGTATCTCTATTTTTGTATTACTACTGTTAATACAAAAAAACTCTGATTATAGTATTGATGGTTTTCCCTGGTTATTTTGATACAAGTGCTGATGATTCAAGCTCTTTCCAATACTCTTCCGGCATATCCTTGCATAGCATCAAAGCGCCGTTTGCTCCGGCATAGAGCGGTTCTTCAACTTTACGTACCTTTCCTGAGCCAAGGTGTTCCTGCATATACTTCTCTATCTCTTGCCGCAGGCCAATCATCTGGCTGCCGCCACCGGCAAGAATGATGTTGGCTTTTAACTCTTCCTGAAACTCAGGATCAAACTTGGCAACCAATGCTTGTATACCTTCGACTATGTCCGGCACAATGGAGCGGCATGCCTGCTTGACCTCGTCAGTGACATCAAGCTTTGTGGGCTTGCCGTTAATCGGCAGAGTTATTTCAAGCACCTCACTCCGAGAGGTAATGGTTGCATTGTCTTCCTTGAATTTTTTGATCATGTTCACGGAGAGGTTTGCTTCCGGATATTTGGCAGTAATGAGGTTTAACAGGGCTTCGTCTATAGCGTTTCCTGCTTTATGGGTGGTAATCTGATCCTCTTCATTTGGGAGGGCCCCGCTCATACGGCACAAGTCGACTGTACCAGCGCCAATATCAACAACAATGGAGTTATGCAAAATGTTGAGCCCATAGGCAACACAGAAAGGTTCTGAGGCTATCATTACCGATTCAACCAAACCTTTCGACAAAGTCATCAGCGATTTTTTGTTTTTTTTGCTCGCTAAGGCAGGAGTACCAATTACGGCTCGTATCTTAGTAGGAATAGTCTGCTTGTCGGGTGATATCTGAGTAAGAAGATACTTGAGAAGTTCCCTGGCGATGGATACTGCCTTCTGATAACCCTCCGGGTCCGCCTCGTCATCAGTATACTTGAGAAGACCGCCTTCAAATGGCCTGAAGATATTTAATGCCATCCGGTTTTTTATGGCCTCATCGCCATAAATGGCGTTGCTGCCCAGAAATTTTTGAGATATGGCATCCTTGGGATAGCCTATACAGCTTGCCACATATGTCCGTATTCCGTTGTCACAGGCGATAACACTCCTGGATGTTCCTAGATCAATGCCTACGTTTAACAATCTGTGCTCCCTCATAGTGTTTTCCTTGATTGTTTTTCCATAATTGCCCAGGCCTACAACGCATTACTACCGTTTTGTTGCCTGGGATTGAGTTTTTATGGTTTCAGCTTAAAAAAAATATTTTCAAAGCTGTTTAGTCGTCAAGGGTGTGCTTACTGTCTTCAAGAACAGCGCGCAGCAGCATATTTTTTTCTTTACTTGGTTTCTCTTTAAAGTCGTCTGCAGTTGGGTGCTGTACCGAACCGGAGAAAGACAGTCCATTTTTTTCAATATTTGCAAGGCGCTCTTCAATTCGTTGCATTGAACCCTGTAATGCCGCAATGGATTTCTTGTCAAGGTGGACAGGGACTCCTCGTTCGCCGACCTCGGCAACCTGTCTTGCTGTCCAGGTGAACGGACGAACAAGACTACTTGCTTGTTTCCCTAGTTGCTTAAAAGGCTTAAAAAGGGAGTTGAGGCTTTTTATGGCACTTTTGCTGGGGCACGCAGCAGTAGTAACACCACTGAACGACCTGCTGCCGCGCTCGAATACGCTTGATAGCACGAGTGAAGAATATTCAAAGGTGGCCGAAGTATAGCGGCCAATATCTTTTAGTGCTGAAGCATCTTCCGGATAATATGTTTCACTTGTGATTTTCATATCTTGCCTCCGGTTTATCGTCCAAGGCAATGTGGAATTGAACTGATCCGCACGGCTGGATGAAAGTTAAGAAAAACATTGATAAATATTTGCAACATTGTATTTGATCGTGGCTTCATATGCAATTGAAAATAGTAGATCTACGACTCTATTTTCGTATAATCCGCAAGAATCATTTGGGCTTTTTGGTTAATAACGAAATTATCTCATTTTTGGTCATAGAATCGTTACAGGTGATCGATTGTTCCTTTGCTATTGCCAACAGCTCATTTTTGAGCATTTTATTCAATCCGGCCGGAGTGTATTTGTTTCCAGCTGGAATAGTGGGAGTCTTTGCAAGTGCTTGTTTGTGCGTAGTTTTGTTTTTTGTTTGTTTCTGTTTGGTCGATGATTGGCTACTTTTTTGTGCAGCCTTGGGAGTTTGTTCCGGTTCAGCTGGTGGTGCTTCAGAAAGAGTATCAGAATCCTGTTTTTGCTCTGGGGTATTAAGTGTTGACAGCTTCTTTTCGAGAAGGGCGATAATCCGCTTTAGGGTTTCAATGTCGTCTTGTATTATTTTGACATTGGCAGTTGCCTCCTCAGACTTGTCGGCATGATATATCTCACTTCCCAAGCTGGTGCATAGCCCTTCGAGGTCGGATCTATACTCTTGTATTTGTTGAACAATTGCAGCACTTTGCTGATGAGTGTTTTTGCCCGACGCTTTCTTTGTTGCACCGGCCAGAAAGGAAAGAGGCGCTGCGCAGGTATCATAGGCCGCTAACAGAGTACGGCCGCAGAGATTAAGGGGTGCCGAGATTGCTTTAAAGACCAGATTTGATTTACATTTTTTTTTGGTTGCCATAATCATCTCCTTACGCGATAATTCTGTATCTGTATCTGTATCTGTATCGGCAAAAACTACCAATATCTCCTTATTTTCTTTATATAATATTTTTTCTGTTTGCAACAGTTAATTCGTTGATTAATTCGTAAAAGCGAAAAGGTGAAATTTACCCAGGACACTCGACCTTTACCGATTAATTTATACAAAATTACCCTATGACATCCAACGAAAACAATACCAAAGAAATTATTCTGCTAGTTGATGATGACAGTGACTATTTGTATCTGGTCGGCAGGTATGTTTCGTCAGCGGGATATAATTTTTTGACAGCTGCGGATGGTTTAGAGGCGATTGAGCTGTTGAAAGCCAATCCTGTGGATATAGTCATCACTGACATGATGATGCCGAATGCAGACGGAATGGCGATTCTGGAGTATGTGAAAAATTGCTGCCGGCAAATAAAAGTACTCGTGATGACCGGGCATAGTGAACACCATTCTTATGTGGAAGTGATAACGGCTGGAGCCACAGACCTTATTGCAAAGCCGTTTACCCAGGATGAGCTGCTGGCGAGAATCACTCGGCTTATCAGAGAGAAAAATCTTTTGCAAAAGTATGATAAAGAAATCCAAAAGCGGCAGGTCATAGAAGATGAGCTTCGATCATATAAGGATAACCTTGAGTTGTTGGTGGAAAATAGAACCAAAGATCTTCTTGACTCAAATGAACAGTTGCATGCAGCAAGAGAAGCAGCGGAGGCAGCAAATATTGCTAAGAGCACCTTTCTGGCCAATATGAGCCACGAAATTAGAACTCCGTTAAACGGAGTTCTCGGTATGGCCGAGCTAGCTCTTGAGACAGAACTTGATATTAAACAAAAGGCAATAATCGAAACGATTCACTCAGAGGCCAATGCTTTGAATGAGTTGGTCTGTGACGTTTTGGATCTTGCCAAGATTGAGTCTGCCAAGTTAGAAGTTGAGCGCTTACCCTTTGATCTACGATATCTGTTCGACGATTTAACAAAGGTTTTTGCCTATAGATCACAGCAGAAGGGGCTTGAGCTGATTGCTCTTTTTGCACCAGACATCCCTCCCAAGGTTGTCGGAGATCCTACCCGTATACGACAGATCTTAGGTAATCTTGTTGGGAATGCCATAAAATTCACGCCCGAGGGTGGAGAGATAGTTATTCGTGTGATCCTAGAGTCTCAACAAGAGCATGAGATCAACTGCCTTTTTTCTGTAAAAGATACCGGTATTGGTATCCCCCAGGATAAGCAGGGGGCGATTTTTGAAAGTTTTACCCAGGCAGACAACTCCACTACCAGAAAGTATGGTGGAACTGGCTTGGGCACCGCTATCTCAAAACAGTTAACGGAACTACTGGGAGGTAAAATTGGCTTAACCAGTGAAGAGGGCAAGGGCAGTGAGTTTTGGTTTACGATTCCCTTTGCACAGCAGAAAGGCCAAGAAACTAATTGTTCCCCAGTGTTTGTTGATCTTGTGGGGCTTAACGTTCTAGTCGTTGATTCCAGCGACGCCACCAGGACCACATTGGTTCAATACCTGAAAAACTGGGGCTGTGTTTGTCATGAGGCTGGTAGTGGCGAAGAAGCCCTGGCAATGTTTGAAAATCAGAGTGGAGACAACTTGTTTGGTCTTGTAATAGCTGATCTCAAAATGAAGGGCATGAGCGGATTCGATCTGGCCACCAACTTGATGAACCTCAAACTGGCTTCTAGAGTGCCTTTTATTCTACTCACGCCCATTGGGATGCGAGGTGATGGTGAGAGATGTAAAAAGGCCGGTATCAATGGGTATCTACCCAAACCAGTATCCGCAAGAGAGTTAAACCAGGTAGCTGTGAGGGTCTTGGTAGTTGATTCAGCAGAACAATCGTCTCAATTAGTTACCCGGCATACCATTGCAGAAGTTCACGTTCGGGGCGGGGAAATTCTTCTGGTTGAAGATTACCCTGCTAATCAGCAGATTGCCATGGCCCACCTTAGCGGGGCTGGTTATTCAGTCGATCTTGCAGAAAACGGGCAGGAGGCAGTGAACTTGGCAAGTGAAAAGGATTACGATTTGATTCTGATGGATATGCAGATGCCTGTCATGAACGGCTATGATGCCTGCCGCGCAATTAGAAAGCTGGGCCCGAAAAATATGCGCATAGAAGATCTTGATTTGGATTCGGCCGTGTATATTCCAGAGCCTTCTGTACGAGTGCCAATTATTTCTATGACAGCTAACGCCATGAGTGGTGATCGCGAGAAATGCCTTGAGGCCGGTATGGATGATTACATCTCAAAACCCCTGCAGAAAAAACAGTTTCTGGCGATGGTGGAAAAATGGCTTTTAAAGGCTCCAGAATCTACGAAGAGCCTTCCTGTGCCTCACTCTGAAGTTGTTGCCGAAAAACCAGGCAATGATAAAAACCATATTTTTGTGGATGCTGATTTGGAGTCTTTAACTCTGTTATATCTGAAAGAGTTGATAGAAGATGTTGAAGAGATGCGCAAGGTGGCATCTGCCGGTGATTATGAGGCGCTGCAGTCGTCTGGTCATCGAGTAAAAGGTTCGGGTGGGGCATACGGAATGCGGTATATAACAGAACTTGGGGCAAAAATTGAAACCGCTGCAAAAGACCATGACCAAAAGGCTGCCGGCAAACTGTTAGAGAAACTAGGTGAGTATATTGCAAACGTTAAAATTCACTGCAAATGATGGTGTGTGGTATATTGAAGTTTGGCAACCTATAATCGGCAATAAGCAAACTGTGGGACTGTGAAAAATCTTCGGGTCGCAATCAAACATAAGTTAACACTTAAGAGAAGATTTTGGATAAGCCAAAAGTTTTAATTATTGAAGATGATACGAATATTCAGTTGTTATACAAGAGGATATTCCTGGAGGCCTGGTTCGAGGTGTATTTTGCCGATGATGGAAAGGCAGGCCTTGATCTCTATTTTTCCAAGGCGCCAGAGATAATAATTCTTGATATGATGATGCCAAATGTGTCCGGCTATATTGTCCTGAAGAATATTCGCCAGAAACGCAAAGACACCACAACCAAGATTTTTATCGCCTCGGGGGTGAAAGACAAGGCAGAAATTATAGCCTGTGCCCAGCTTGGGATTCAGGGCTATATCATGAAACCTTTTGTGGTTGAAGCGCTCCGGGATAAATTTGCTGCCTACAGTCCTCTGTCGAAAATGTCCCCCCCGGGAGAGAAGAAGTCTGCGCCGCATAATGCCCAATCTGATGATCAGCGACTTGCCAGGCAAAAGGCTCAGCTTGAAATTTCTAACAAAGGAACCTCATCAAGTAGAATACAAGATTTTTGTACTGCAATGCAATCAGGGGAGATGACTCCGAAGGAAGCCGGCCAGAAAATATTTGAGACAGCTAAGGCGGAAAAACTTGACCTGCCCTCAATGCCTGACATCATCTTTAAAATTCAGGAAACAATGGCGAATGAGCAGGCAACGTTTAAAGACCTTGGTAAGGTTATAGCACCGGATCAAAATATTTCATCCAAGTTGATTGCTCTCTCCAATTCTGCGCTGTTTTGCGGCGCTAACAAATGTTCTTCTGTTGATGATGCAATTTCCAGAGTTGGCATGCAAGAGGTTAAAGAGGTTGTCGTATTCCTGAGTAACCGAGCCATGCACGCCTTGACTGATTCCCGTTTTGAAGCGGACTTGCAGAGCCTGTCTTCACACTCAATAGCCTGCGGGGTTGCCAGTCGAATGGTCGCTGAACATCTGAAATATGATAACCCGTTTATTTGTTTTACTGCTGGGGTGATGCACGATCTGGGTAGACTGATTTTAATACGTATCTTTGCTCAGGTATACAAAGATGAAAAAGAGCTTGATATGACCTTGTTATCCGAGGTTGTCAGGAAACTGCATCCGTTTGTCGGTGCTATGTTTGTAAAAAATATGGGCTTTCCTGAAAAGTTTGAGCAAATTCTCTTAAAACATGAAAAGTACGATCAGGATTTTGACAGGGCTCCTAAGGAACTGACAGCCGTTGTAATGGGCAATTTACTTGCTAACACGCTTGACTATAAGTCTGTCTCTAATTCTGCAGAGGTCGATATTGAGCAGACCAAGGTGTACGGTCATACATCGATGACCCCGGCTCTCATTGAGAAAATCCATTCTGGTATTAAGCAGTATTTCGAAATGGTTGGGGTAGTTAAATAGTGGCCGTTAGACTTAGTTTAAGGTAAACGTAAAACAATACCTTATAGTCGTCTTTCCCGCATGTAGTCAACAGTGAAGCGATGTCTGGGAGGTAGCGAAGACTCCGAACCAGGTGTTTTTCTGGATCCCCGATAAAAACCTTTGGGGATGACAGCTTTTTGTACGAGGCTCATATGTGAAAATTAATGTTCAACCCTACTCAGTTCACCAACCGCCACACAAAAATATTTTTCACAATCTCTTCATCGATGGCAAGTTCGGTGTTTTCAAATTTGATGCAAAATGCCGGATTTTTTCGGTGAACAGTTACCACAACACCGGGATTGAGCCCAAAAGAGATAAGTTGGTGCAGATTGGAATGGCTGCCGGGTTTAATGTAGGTAATCTTGCCCTTTTCGCCTGGCGCCAGTTCCTTTAAACTGACAACCATATTATTAACCACCTTCACATCGTGATCACAGCACTTTCCCTTTGGAATCGGTTTTCCATCCGGACATATTTCAGGATGCCCCAGGAGAATACAGATCGATTCTTCAACCTCTGGCTGAAGACAATGCTCAACCTGACAGGCGATTTTTTCCATTTCAGAACTTTTCACCTTTAAAATACTGGTTACAAGAACTTCAGCCAAACGATGCCTGCGCATGATGCTCTGGGCGACCTCTTTGCCTTTACTTGAAAAAAGCACTTTGTCGGCATTTTTGACAATCATGCCCTCTTTTTCCAACTCGCTCAGATCTGCATCATTGAAATCAACCGCACATCGCTTGCTAATCGCCTCAACAGAAAAATTATTATTTTCACCTGCTGCCCATATAGCTTCAAGAATTTCTTCAAATTTCTCATCCATAATAAATGCTCCTGTAGTCCAGACTTTTTAGCAGCAATCGCTGTTAGCTACTATTTGCTGCTATCACGTAAATGTAATACCAAAAATGAGGCAGAAATGATTCACAATACTGCCCAGAATAATGGCGTAAGCTACTACTGCTACCATAATCGTTGAAGCAGCACGTCCGCCCCGCTCCTTGAATAATACAATAATGGCATTGATACAGGGAGCGATAAAAGTCATCACAAGAAGATTAACAACCAGCTGCAAATTTGTGTATGAACTTCTTAGATGCTGTAACTCAACAGCCCCAGACTCACGCCGTATCATTGTTTTTATGAAAACCTGAATACTTTGCTCCGGAAGCCCCATAACTTTACTGATTATCGGACCAAGAGTCTTTTCGAGCATCTCAAGCCCGCCTATTCTTTGAAAAATAAACACGGCAATAGAGGCATAAATAAAGACAGGCACCGCTTCTTTCATAAAGAAAAACGTCTTAAGAGCGGACATCTTAACCACGGCCTGTATTTTTGGAATGCGCATTGGTGGAATTTCCAACAACAATGGAGTCCGCCCACCTTGCATAACTTTATTGGCTAAAAACCCGGCAATGAAAATTTGTAGCAATATCAGACCAAAAACTGTGAAGCCAGCAGACGCCGGCATTTTATCGAGAATAATCAGCATGACAGCAATGAGGGGCGCACACGGCATACATAAAAAAAGTAAAAAGCAGGTAATATTTTTTTCTTTATCAGTATTGAGTACCCTTGTTGTTAACACGGCCATCGTCACACATGAAAAGCCCATCACCAAAGGAATCACCCCTTTGCCATTGAGGCCTATTAACTGAAAAACCCGATCCAGCAAAATTGATATGCGCGGCAGATATCCAGAGTCTTCTAAAAGACCAAAGGCAATGTAAAAACAAAAAATCACAGGTAAAACCAGTCCCAAAGCAAGGAAAACGCCCGTTGGCAATACACCAAAATCTGGATCAATAATCATATCTCGCAAAAATTCGTTAGGTATGTGCTGCACTAACGATGTTGTCCACGGGATAACTATCCCCTCAAAGATAACGCCATTTATAGTGTCCACTAAATAAGTTGCCCCAAAAGAGCCTACAAACAAATACATCGTGGCCAGAACAGCCAGGGCAATTGGTATTCCTGTTGAAGTTTTAGTGCACCAATCGCCAAACTTGAGGATAAAGGGATTCTTTGTCTTAGGCTCAACATCCTGAACAATAGCAGTAATCCTGGCAGCCTCTTTATGGTATAGGTTGCCAAGCACAATTTCGATAGAAGCTGATACCTCTTGTCGGTATTGACCGGCCAACTGCTGCAGCTGCGCCAGCATACCTGCCCCAAAGTTATCTTTGATGTACTGCTCGCAACCCAGATCACCAGACAATAGCAACAATCCAAGGGCCCTTGATGAAAGTTGCGTTGGGGCTAGCAACTTATGTACGAGTTCAAGATATTGTTCAATTTCGTCTGAATATTGCGTGATTTTTTTGGGTGGACAGCTTTTAGCCAGGCCAGCAATAAGCTCATTAACACCAATCCCTTCCCGGGCAATAGTCGTGCAGACTTCCAGGCCAAGTTCTTCAGAAAGCTTCTGGTAATCAATTTCAATACCGCGCGATGCGGCTTCATCGATCATATTCACAACAAAAAGCATCGGCAGACCATATTCCACGTATTGCAGCGCAATGGCAATGGACCGTTTCAAATTCTTGGCATCAGCAACCAGAATAATTCCTTTTTCACCATCATGAAGCTTGGGCGACAAAAGAATATCTCTAGATGCCCTTTCATCTTCATTGGAAGAGAAAATAGAATGAATACCAGGAGTATCGAAAACCTTGCCGCCCGTCGATTTAATCCGACCGCTTTTCACCGAAACAGTAATACCCGGGATATTTACGCTGGCCGTTTTCGCTCCACGGATTCTGGCAAAAAGAGTTGATTTTCCAACGTTCATATTCCCAACGATGACATAATTCAACTGTGCCGAATCGCTTTCAACTGGACCTAAATCAACAGGAGCACACTCACAGGAATGACACTTATCACATTTTTTCATAGGGACTAATCATATAGAGATTACTGAATTGTTGGGAACTCATAAGGTTATGAACAACGACAATGTTAGTGACGACTAACTTAGTAATAACTTATGGATAATTATTTGTACATCAAAAACTAGCTTGGTTTGACTTATTTTGTTTAGAGTGCTACATTAAATTGTAAAAAGTCGCACTCTACTCACTAACATTCAAGGAAGTTACAATGCCCAAAGATTGGCAGCTCTCAGAAAACTTAGAGGATTACCTTGAGGTTATACTTGAACTTGAGAAATCAAATAAGGTTGCCAGAGCAAAAGACATTGCGGAGAGAATTGGGGTGCAGAGTGCATCGGTTACGGGGGCTCTGAAAACTCTGGACAAGAAAGGTTTGATTAATTACGAGCCATACAGCTTTGTTACGTTAACCAGCAAAGGTGCAAAAATTGCCAAACAGATCACGCGGAACCACAATGTTCTTGAAAATTTCTTAATCAATGTTCTGCAAATTGATCACAAAACTGCTAACGAAACTGCCTGCCGAATGGAACACGCAATTACCGAAGAGGCGACAGAACGTCTGGTTGCCTTTATTGATTTTATCTATAACTGCCCGAAGGCTGGTGAGGGTTGGATACAGTCTTTCATTGTTGACTGCGCTAAAGATGAGCGTGATTGGCAAAAATGCACAACCTGCATTGAAACATGCAATAAAAACCACCTGGGAACAACTGAAAAATAACGTTCACAGAGTGTGGATGGGAAAAGCACCAAAAGCACAAAGCGTATGACAACTCCACGGCACAAAAAAGAAGGTCTGTATTGTTGTCATGGCGCCTTTTCCGGGAAAAGAATATTGATCTTTTCCTCAAGAGAATCATGAGTGAAGGGCTTTATGATGTACTGACTCACTTTAGCCTGAGCAGCTTCAACTATGTGGCTTTGAGTCCCTTCTGCCGTGAGCATTATGAACGGAGTTTCTTTGTAGGAAGGCAAGGCTCGAATGGCTTTTAATAGCTGAAGCCCATTCATCCGTGGCATATTTAAATCGGAAATTATTAAATCAAAGATAGGGTTGACGTCAATAATAGCCAAAGCGGTATCGCCGTCGGGAGCTTCATGGATAAAGCTATGGCCCATCTTATTAAGGCTATACTTGATAACCCGTCGAGTTGCCCTATCATCATCAACAACCAGTACTCTTAAACTTTTCACACTCTCTTCCCCTTCATCGTTTCATTTTTTTATATTATGGTCGCTTTTATAAAATGTACATATAGTAGCCTACAATGGTTTTCGAAACTTTGTACAATAAATAATTGAAAACTCTTCCGTTCCTTTTCTCCTTCTACATACGGCCCTTATCATCAGACAACTTACATTTGACTGGCGAACAAGTTGTGATACCATAAGGTTGTATCATTATTTATTTCAAAAAAATTCAAGCCACCCAAAGAACAGTTCATGACCATACGACAAAAACTTCTAGGCCTGATAACCCTTTCAGCCCTTATCACCTTCTCGATGTTTGCCGGGACCTGGTGGGAGTATACCCAGCAGGAAAATGATCATCTTGTTATCAATCTTGCTGGACGACAGCGGATGCTAACCCAGAAATTAGCCAAAGAAACACTGACGTTTATTTTTGCTTCCGTAAAAGATGAAGAGGGTAAAAAACAGATCAGGCAAACCATGGCGGTTTTTGATCAAACCCTCATAGCACTTAAAGATTCAGGCGATGCACCGTTAGGCATTGAACTCAACAATACGCAATACAGATATTGTCCCCCAGCTACTGGTGAGGCACTGGCTCAACTTGAAAAAGTCGCTGATCTTTGGCACGTATTTTACCAAAGAATTGAGTTAGTGCTCCAATCTCCAGAAACAGCCGCCCCAAATATACAGTGGCTTATGGAAAACAACTTAATCCTTCTCAAGGAGATGGATCTCGCTGTAACGCTTTTGCAAAAATACTCAGAGTCTAAAACCAAACTGCTTCACCTGATCCAAGTTGGAGGAGTTATTGCCCAAGGAGTTTTTTTCATATTTGCCTTCATTGTAGTTATTAACGTAACACACAAGCTAAACAAGGAGATACGCGACCACTTAGAGTCCAAAGATCGGATCAAAAATATAAATCAGCGGCTTATTTCTACTGCATCTGAATTAAAAGAACTAATGAAACTGACCCTAGATGATGGCGATCTCTCCGCAAGATTTCAAAACGCCTCGTTACAACACTGTTGGGAAGCCATGCAGTGCGATGAAAAAAACTGCCCATCGTACGACCATCTCGCCAATCTCAGATGCTGGGAAATTGAAGGGCCTCTTTGCCATGGGGAGGTTCAGGGCAAATATGGTCAGAAAAAGGAAAAATGCCCCGACTGCCCGGTTTTCCAACATGCTTGCGCCGACCCTGTCATAGAACTTGGTGAAACATTTAACTTAATGATGTCGGCTCTGGAAAAACAGCACAAAGCACTTAGGCAAAAGAAACAAAGCATGGCTAGCATTCTTCATGCCACTAATGTCGGCACATGGGAGTGGAATGTAGAGACCGGAGAGACTTCTTTCAACGAACGCTGGGCAGAAATTATCGGCCATACGCTCTCAGAACTTTCGCCCTCATCGTATGAAACATGGGCTAGGTTTACGCATCCTGATGATCTTAAGGTGTCTGAGCAGTTACTGCAAAATCACTTCACCGGAAGCTCAGATTATTACGAAACTGAAATACGCATGCAGCACAAGAGTGGCAAATGGGTTTGGGTCCTGGCCAGTGGTAAAGTTAGCAAATGGGGGAAAAATGGCCAGCCGCTTCTGATGTCAGGAATTCATCAAGAGATATCGAAACGAAAAGAGTTGGAATTTCGTAATTATGAGCTGAGCAAACTGCAGAAGAAACTCTTTGCTCCCGGCGACTTAAACAGCAAATTAAAAGAGATAACAGAGGTATTAATTCCAATGGTTAATGCCGATTTTGTTCGTATTTATTTAACTGACACAGGTGACAGATGCGATGTCTGCCCTCACTCAAAGGGCACAAAAGCGTGCGAAGACCATGACAAATGTTTGCACCTTGTCGCAAGTTCAGGGCGCTACACGCATATTGATGGCGAACATGCAAGAATACCATTCGGTTGTTATAATATCGGCCTTATCGCTGCCGGCAAAGAGGATAGTTTTTTAACCAACGGGGCGGCAACAGATCCGCGTGTGCACAATAATCAGTGGGCAAAGGAAATCGGCCTGGTTTCTGTTGCAGGCTATCAACTTCGAGACACCAATAACAACACCATCGGTTTTTTGGCTATTTTTTCACAGTTCCCAATAGATCCTCAACTGGATCTATTTCTTAAAAACGTCGCTCATAGTACATCCCAGGTTATTATTAACAAAAGGACAGAGATAGAGCTGATCCAAATAAACGAACACCTGGAAGAGCAAACAACAATTGCCAAGGATATGGCCAACGAGGCAATACTAGCCAATGCTGCTAAGAGTAACTTCCTGGCCAACATGAGCCATGAAATCCGCACGCCAATGAACGGTATCATTGGCATGACCAATATTCTTCTCGAAACGAACTTAACCACCAGTCAAATAAAATACGCATCAATAATAAAAAAATCCGCTGACTCTCTTATGTCGATCATAAATGACATCCTTGATTTATCCAAGATTGAGGCGGGTAAAATGGAATTAGATATTATCAATTTTGACCTGCGTACTATCTTGGATGACATCACAAATATTCTTTCCCTGCGGGCCCATGAAAAGGGAGTTGAGTTTTTGTGCATTCTAAGCCCGAAAGTCCCACCACTTCTTAAAGGTGACCCTGGCAGGATCAAACAAATTATCACCAATTTAGCCGGTAATGCCTTGAAATTCACCGACCATGGAGAGATTGTCTTAACAGTCGATCTATTGAGTGCTGACAAAGAGACAGTTCTTCTCCAAATTTCGGTAAAAGATACGGGTATTGGTATTCCGCTTGAGAGGCAATCAGATCTTTTCAATCCATTTGCCCAGGCAGATACTTCAATTACCAGAAAGTATGGTGGAACCGGCCTGGGACTGTCAATTTCAAAACAAATTGCCGAACTTATGGGTGGGTCAATCGGTTTTGAAAGCGAAGAGGGGAAAGGTTCCACTTTCTCATTCACAGTAAAATTTAAAAAACAAAAGAAATCATCAATTCCTGCAACTACCGCTGAAGATTTTTCTGACCAGCGCATCCTGGTCGCAGACAGCAATGCCACAAACCGAGAGTATGTAACTACCCTGCTGGCTGGTTGGAACTGCCCCAATGAAGAGGCAAGTTCAGGCCAGGAATGTCTTGACAAACTAAGCCGAGCAGCAAAGGCCGGAAAACCATTTACCGTTACTATAATGGACAAACAATTTCCAGATCTTGAAATTGAAACTCTGACTCAACATATCAAAGAAAACCCTGAAACTGCGGCTACGCTTTTGGTAATATTGACTTTCATCGGAGAACGCGGTGATGCCAATCATTTTGAAAAAGCCGGATATGCCGCGTATCTGACAAAACCCGTCAATGAATCGATTTTGCATAAATGCTTACTTACTGTCACCAGAAAAGAAGGGCCTGAATCCGAAAACATCCAAACCCGTCACTCCATCGCTGATCTGATCCGACGAGATGTAAATATACTTTTGGTGGAGGACAATGATGTAAACCAGCAGGTTGCTCTGGCTATTTTGAGCAATTACGGGTTTCGAGCCGAGATCGCAAATAACGGTCAAGAAGCAGTCGAAATGTTTGAGAATGGATCATATCACATTATATTGATGGACTGCCAGATGCCCATAATGGATGGCTATGAAGCAACAAGCTTAATCAGAGAAATTGAGCAGAAGCGATGTCAATCAACAACTGATAGAATTCCGATTGTTGCCATGACCGCCCATGCCATAGATGGCGACCGGGAAAAATGTACACTCTCTGGCATGGACGATTACTTAACCAAACCAATTGATTCCCAAAAACTGGCATCCACAATAGATCAATGGGTCAAGAAGACAATGCATATAACTCAACCGACACAAACACAGTTACCTAGTAAACCGACAACAGTAACCAAAAAAGTCTTTGACAAAAACAGTTTCGAACGCAACCCAGGTTTCAATAATTCCATTGTCAAAAAACTGCTTAACGTAGCAATTAGGACAATGCCAGACCAACTTGCACAGCTTAAAGGCGCCGTGGCATTAGGCGATGCCGACAAGGTAAAGCTACATGCCCACAGCATTAAGGGTGCTGCTGCCCATCTACGAGCCGATCTTTTACAATCCGCAGCCTTTAAGCTCGAAAAAACAGGGGCGACCGGCGACCTAACCACTGCCCAGGGAGAGTTCGACCTAGTTCAACAAGAACTAACAACTCTACTCGCTGTTCTTCAAGAAACCGCAGGTGCACTTGAGACTTCAGATGATATCGCAAATCATGCCGCCGATCCAAAACTAGAAATTTTTGACCTTACACCACTTCTTCAAGACCTGGATCAAGCCCTTACCCAAAACAACCTCGTTGATGATGAACTGTGGGATTCAATAGTCAGATCCCTTGCAGGTAATCATCAACACGATATCGAAAGCATAAGACAACAAATTGACAATTTTGATTACGAAAAAGCCCTAAAGAGCCTAGCACACCTGAAAGATCTGCTGGGCACTGCATAGTAAATGGACGAGTTGTTCGCTTTTAGATTCTTACACTTTTGGTCTGAGAAATCATCTCTTAGATTTACAAAATATAGAAACGACAAAGCAAAAACAACCAATCAAGAATCTTATACCCTTGTGGTGATAGCTTTTAACCGAGGTAATTATGGAAAACGAGAGTTCCCTACCCACCATACTGATTGTCGATGATGTCCCTGCCAACATCCAGTTTCTCGCCGTTCAACTAAAAAGTCGCTATCAGATTAAAATTGCCACCAGCGGCGAAAAAGGACTTCACATTGCTGAGTCCAAGAACCCACCTGACCTTATTCTGCTGGACATCATGATGCCTGAGATGGATGGCTATGAAGTTTGTAAAAGACTTAAAGGCAACCCGAAAACCAAAAATATTCCTGTTTTTTTTGTAACTGCGATGGGCGAAGTTGAGGATGAAACCAAAGGGCTTGAACTTGGCGCTGTGGATTACATCACAAAACCCGTTACCCCGGCAATCATAAATGCCAGAATCAAGGCTCACCTGGAACTAAAAAAATACCGCGATCATCTAGAGCAATTAGTTGACGAACGAACTGTCGATCTTGCTGATGCCAATATCAAACTTAGGAAGGAGATCGAAGAACGTATCCGGCTTGAGAAACAGGAAAAGATTATCTTACAAGACAAGTTTTCCAACCTGGAGCAATTGGCCGTAGGACTTGCCCATGAAGTTAATCAGCCACTAACGTACATTAACACCGTGATCCAAGTAGCTATTGATTCGATAAAAAACGACAAGATTAATCCCGAAAAAATGCTCGTAAAGTTCACTAAAGCCGCGGCTCAAGTCGCCAGAATCATCGAACTCACCAACCACCTGCGTGCGTTAAGATGGCCCAGTGAGATGCAGCATGAACAAGTTGACCTGTCAGCTGTCATTAATGATTCGATGAATGTCATGAATGAGCCGCTAAAACAACACGCTATCAATCTTAACAGCCAAATCCCTGATGATTTGCCGCCAATTTACGGAAACCACCATAAACTTGAACAAATTTTCATTAATTTAACCACCAATGCTATCGCTGCACTACAGGAACAAAACGAGAAAGAGATCACAGTCGCGGTAGTACATGAGAAAGATCAGGTGACGATCCGTTTTTCCGATAATGGCTGTGGCATGGTTCCTGAAGTTCAGGATAAAATGTTTGAGGCCTTTTTCACTACAAAGGATCGCGGTCAAGGGGCCGGAATAGGTATGTGCATAGTGCTCGATATTGTATCGGAACATCACGGAACGATATCCTGTGATTCAATACCTGGCCGGGGAACAGCATTTTCAATTACTCTGCCATTAAACAGATTAGAGCCATGAATATAATCTCTTTTCAAAATGATACAATAAAATCAGTTCAGATATATCCCAAACTCAAGAACTGATTAAACTCCCATACAAAAAGGATACTCAATGAGCATTGACGATATTCAAGAAGATATCCCTTCCGGCTTTAAACACTGTACTCTATGCACAAAAAGCTGGCCTTATCGCAAAGATCTGCTTGAAGATGATGGAATTCGCATTATCGGTTACCAACCGAGTTTTAAAAATTTTGCTAAAGGCTATATCTTTTTCCTTTGTTCCTGTGAGACAACACTTGGCTTACGAATTAGAGATTTTGATGATCTCTACGATGGACCTCGCTATAAGGATACTGCCTGTTCCGGTGTTACGGCGTTTCCAAAAACATCTTGAATCTGGCCCTGTCAATCTCTGCCGATCACATCTTTACCGCTAAATGAAATATAGTTTGGGGCTGAGATTACCATTCAGATCTCTCAAAACCTGGTATTTTTTTCACGTGCTTTTTTTTGTGATTCTATAAATTTTGAATTCTTCCAGACAAACAGTTGAGGATATCTTGACTTTTGGGTCTGTAAAATTAATTCCAAACATCTCAACTCTTAAATAATATCAGCCTAGTTGATATTTGCCATCTAGGTAGCTTTTGCGATTTCAATTTTGTATAGAATCGGTTTTGTGATACCATTTTCGTATTGATAACTTTTAGTTGTCCGTATCAATTTGATTCGTACTAGAGCTGGCACTAAAACTCTCCATGAACACATGAAGTACCCTGAAATTTTCCAATTAATAAATTATGACAAGAAACCAGGACATATGGCGGGACAGTATTGTCGAGTCTATTGCGGATGGGGTTTTCACAATTGATAAAGACTTTACTATTACCTTCTTTAATCAGGCAGCTGAAAAGATAACCGGCATTGCCAAAGAGAAGGCAGTGGGGCAAAAATGCTTTGATGTGTTGCGTGCCAATATTTGTCAGACCGCATGTATACTGAAGGAAACCATGCTGAGCGGTAAAGAGAAGACCAACCAGGAAATCAATATTTTGACCCGTAAGGGTGTGTCGATTCCGGTCAGTGTCAGTGCCTCGGTTGTTCGCAATAAACAGGGGGAAATCATCGGTGGGGTCGAAACTATCAGGGATCTTTCTGAAATCGAAATTCTTCGCAAAGAGGTGCTCAGCAAATATACCTTTGATGATATTGTCAGCAAAAACCATATAATACAAGATATCCTGGCGGTTCTGCCTGACATTGCAACCAGCGGCAACCCTGTGCTGATTGAGGGGCCAAGTGGCACTGGCAAGGAACTTTTTGCCAAGGCAATCCATAACCTGAGCAACCGTAAAGGGAAGTTTATCGGTGTCAATTGTGCCGCGTTACCTGATAGTTTGCTTGAATCTGAGTTTTTCGGTTACAAAAAAGGTGCTTTTACAGAGGCCAAGAAGGATAAACCAGGACGTTTTGCTCTTGCTGAAGGCGGCACCATGCTGCTTGATGAGATAGGGGATATATCTGCTGCCCTCCAAGCGAAACTGCTGCGGGTTCTTGAGGAAAAAGAGTACGATCCGCTGGGCGCGACTTCCAGCATCAGAAGCGATGTGCGGATTATTGCCACCACCAACAAATCCCTTGTCGAACTTAAATCTAGTGGACTATTCCGTGAGGACCTTTTTTTTCGACTAAATGTTGTGCGGATTTATTTACCACCATTATCAGAAAGGCGCGAGGATATCCCGCTCCTGATTAACCACTTCATCAAAAAATTCAACGCCATCAAGGGAAAAAATATTAACAGGCTCTCACGGAAAGCACTTGAGTTGATGATTCGATACGATTTCCCGGGAAATGTTCGTGAACTGGCGAATTTCATCGAATATGCTTTTATGCTTTGTCATAACAGGGTTATAGACAGTATCCACCTGCCCAACGAATTGCGTTACGTGAAGAGCGACTCCCATAAAAATGATCTTACGCAGGGTTTTTCTGCGCCTGAACTAGAGGAGAAAGAGATCATTCTGCAGGCACTCCAAAATAATAATGGCAGCCGTATTCAGACCTCCGCTTTTCTAGGAATTGACAAATCAACATTATGGCGCAAAATGCAACGTCTCGGAATTGAGTATCCCACCCATATTCTTCCTCGCCGCACTTAACAGGGGGTGCATGTTGCGATTAATTGCAACATGCACCGTTGTCGTTTCCAAAGAGTATTAAGGTGCCCGCCCTTCTTGCCCCAGAGCATCCGTTAAACCAACACACTTCCTGTAGCAATGCAATCTTCTGCAATTAGTTGCAATCTTATCTTTGATCATATCACTCTTGCATTATTCTGATAACTACACCCAAAGGCCTCTGCCCCCCATGTTGCCTTGCTGTTAGGGGTAACCCAGAAATTTCTACCCTATGGCATATCCTTTGCTCTTCAATATAGTTACAAAAGGAGGTAACGCTATGAAAAGTGAAATATTGAAACTGATTAGCAGCAATCTCGGAAAAATCATCAAAGAGGGTATTGACTCTGCTGGCAAGGGTAGCTTAGATCGCAAAAAAATAGCGGAGACAATTGTTGATTTTGTTACAGACAGTATATCTAAGAAGAAAGGTGGAAATCTGGCTGGAAGTAGCCTGGAACAAGAGCGTGGCCAGGGATACAGTCAGGGAAAAGGGCGAAATGAAGGTAGTTGTGAAATTAGTCAGTAATTACACCGAAAAAAAGGTGCCGAGAGTGAGCACTGTGGATCGGCATTAATCCCGGAAGGCAAATAGTGTATTCGGGGCGCTAAATACTACTGACGAGGAGGTGATACTATGAGAGGCCAAGGTCGTAATCAAATGAGAGGTGGTGGAAAGCACAACGGACAAGGCAGAGGAAAAGGATGCGGGCAAGAGCAAGGCGGCGGAAAAGGAAAATGCCAGCAACTCCGCAAACGTGATGGGTCCCAGGAAGGTTGTCGCGCGAAAGAGCAATCTGCCCAAGAAGTGCCAGTTGAGAAGAAAACTGTATCATGAACTGTGATCAAACCAAGAGGAGATGGGCATATGCCGGAATGGAAAGGGTGACCAGTCTGTTCCGGCATTATGATTATTTCAGCATCGATTGGAGTAGAATACTATTGAAGGATATCTGGTAATTACTTCCTGATTTGTGATTTGATAAAGAAACGGAAGAAAGTTAACTTCAGAGGGAGATGATTATGAGCAACTTAATCAAATCAGTGCTGGGTACAACCGCAGGAAAGGGTGGATTGGCGGGCATAGCGATTTCTGTGGGGACGTTTTTTGTTAAGAATATACTGCGCAAAAAAGGGGTTAGTACCAATATTAAATTTATCATTGAATCCATCCTCTATAACAAAACTGAAAACAGACCGCTGCCGGAGGATGTGATCCAGCAGGCACAAGCCATAGAGAAACTCTTTGATGACAAGCATGTTATGCCTGACCGGATAGCTATAGATGGTACGCCTGGTTGCGGTAAATCAACCCTGGCCAAGGCCCTTGGCCAGAAACTGAATATGAAGGTTATCTGTCTGGATCATCAAGACATGGATGTGACGATTTCTTTTGTGAAGGCACCCGTGATTTATGAACACCATCGTCTGTTGCGCACCCAGAATATCGATTGCTTTGACGCTATTATCTACATTGACCAACCCGTAGAAATGTCCATGAAAAATATTTTGAAGCGGGAACGAGGCGCCTATCTGGTTGACATAATGAATTTTGATCTGCTTAAACGGATCGGGCAAAAGGCTTTTTCACTTGCTGATGGGGAAGAGATTTCCATTACTGACAGTTTTGCCAGGGTGAAGATTCGGCCGGGCAATGGCTATAATGTTATGGGGAAATTATCTGCTGAACTGAGGGAGAAAGGCATGAGTGGAGTTAAATTTGACGCCTACAACAAAGAACAAAAGATTTTCCTGTGTGAGGAAGGGGAGCCTAGAAAAGGATTCGCCGCCTATGTGAACCCACATGCCTATGAGCAAGAACTCCTTGCGGCGGTTATTGAAGGGGTGGGCGGTAGCAAGAAGAAAAAGTCATGGGACTGATTTCGATAGTTGATACATTTGACAGGAAAGTGTCCAAGTCGCTGGAATCTTTTTTTAATAAGTCCTGGCTAATTACCTACGTGAGATTGGTCAGTTTCAGTGCTTCGGGTATTTTCTGTTTCCCAGCCTATGGAGCTATATTAATAATAGCAAACCAGCATGCCCCCATGGTCAGTGCTCTCATTGTGGGTGAATGTATTCAACTGCCGATTATTATAGTTTTAAGAAATCTCATAAAAAGACCCAGGCCCAATGCCGTTGAAAAGGATACGTATTATTCAGAGTGGAACAAATACTCGTTTCCCTCCCTACACACATCCCGAGCCTTTATGATTGGTCTAACTGCTTCCTCATTTTCAAGCTGGTCATTACCTTTTTTGCTAACAGCAGCCTTAGTTATCGCTGTTAGCCGTATCGTGCTTCAGAAACACTACCTGTCAGATATTATCTGTGGTGCAATAATTGGCATCTTTAGCTCTGAGGTTGCTTTATCCTTTTTCCCGCATGGGTTTAGTAGCTTCATCTTACTATAAGAAAGGAGAAAAAAATGAATCAAGAAACATTAACCCCTGAACAAAGAGAATTCCGGCGCAAATGGGTTGTGTTATTTTCAGCCCTTGAATCGCTGGTTGAGACTGGTATTAAAATTACTGCCGCTATATTGACGGGTAGTGCAGGCCTGCTCGCTGATTCAATTCATTCCGCTACAGATGTTGCCGGTTCGCTTATGGTCTGGGTTGGAGTGCGGCTGGCTCCGCATAAATTCAAACGTTTTCCTTTAGGATTCTACAAGATTGAAAATTTAATGGCCTTAGCCATTGGCTTTGCCATCCTGTTCGGGGCGTATGAGATTCTACAGGTCTTTATTGCCGGAAAAAACATCCTGCCCCAAAATATCCCGATCGGCATTACCGCAGTATTAGTTAGCATGACTCTAGATTTTTTCTGGGGCCGTTTTGAGGCAAAATCGGGCAGGCTGATCAATTCGCCAGGCATCGAGGCCAGTGGTAATCATACGGTGTCAGATGTTTATTCTTCCGCTGTCGTACTCGTTGGTTTAATCGGATCACTCTTTGGCTTTAATTTTGACCGTTGGGCAGCCCTGTTTGTGGCGTTGATAATAGTCAAGATGGGGGCCACTATCATCTGGGATAATCTCAAAGTCCTTCTGGATATTTCACTGGATGCTAAAAAAATAGAATCATATACCGATCTGCTTTTGAGGCACCCCGGTGTTACCCTGGTGAAGTCTATCTCTGGTCGCAATGCCGGAAGCTTCAGGTTTTTATATCTTGACCTCGGGGTAAAAGCCTATGAACTCGAACAGGCAAACGAGATTGTGAGTAGCGTACGGATGGCGCTCAAGGAAAACGATCCCGCCATAGATATGATTTTTGTCCAGAATGCCTATGAGTTGCCCCCTGTCGTGACTATTATTATTCCTTCTGAGAACGACGGCAGGCAAGTATCAGCGCATTTTGGTAAAGCAAGTTATCTGACGATGCTCAAATATAATCGGCAGACAGGGCAGTATACAGATCTTAGCACTGAGCCAAACCCTTTCCACCAGGAAGAGAAGCAGCGAGGTATCCAACTGGCTCGCTATATCTCTAACAAAGGGGGCGACTCGGTTTGTTGTCGAGAGGATTTGCAAGGCAAGGGCCCGGGGCTACTATTGCATCAATTAGGCATTGATCTAAGGCACACCCAGAGTGACGATATGCAGCAATTGCTCAGCGACTATTTTGGCAACAGTGTTGCTCTTTTGGCCAAATAAGGTTGATGCTTTCGCTTTATCATCAATAAGGAAATCAGAGAGAACCAGACTGATTTTTTATTCGCCTAATGATCATAATTTCTATCTCCATAACGGGGATTTTCATATTTTGTTTCAGCTATGGAATGATAAAACGGTTCGATGAGGGGAAGTGTCTGCCACCAGGCATAAGAAAATAACACTCATGTGAATTTAAACATCTATTCCCGAAAATAAATGAATTTATTCGGCTTGAATGAATGTAAATTATCAAAATACAGTATGATATAAAACAGATTTATATGAGCTAGACAATCAGAGGCGAGTAAAGATATGCTTTTCAGCACTTCACACCCTTCAGAGTCAACAATTTCCATAAGCAGTTTGTCTGGAATAATTGAAACTTAGCAAAATAAGCTGTCAACTCAGTCATAATTTTCACAGTTACATGCCTTTAACCATTATTGCCGTATTTGCAGGGTTCATTGCGAATCCTCCGTTTTAATTTGGTTATATTTTCATTCTAAAAATTTTGTTTAATAAGGTATGGCGATGAAAAATTGAACCTATTAGCGGCTTCATTGAGAATCATCCTAAGTGGGTTCATGATATGATTGGTACTTGAGGCAGAGAGATTTCCGCCCTTCCTACCCGTTAAACCGCCAATGAAGCCCTGAATTCCATGATTTCACTTTTTGTGATCGCACAGACCTCCTTCTTGCCAAATTTAGGGAGTAAATATTTATCTAAAATCCCCTGGTTAGTTTTGTAGTGAGTTTCACGCCATTCAATTTTCATTTCAGCCATCCACTGAGCGGCAAAATCTTTAAAAAAAGGTGTTTTCAGCTGAGACGTGAAGGAAATACTGTTTTCGATTTTTTTCGCATTCGAACTATTGGGAAAATACTTCGCGTAATCAAACATCCCAAGAGTGATCTCTGCCTCAATGGTCTCCATTACTTTTTGAAGCCGCTTTTTATTTGCCGGTGTATTTGTCAATGCACTGTACTCACGACAACGAATACCTTTATATTTAAAATCAAAGAAAAGTTTGTTGTTTTCCAAACGAGTTCTAATTTTACCCATTACAAAGCCCTCCATTAGCCATAGGAATACCCACCGCATTTTCGCGAGAATATTTTTCAATATCCTCCTCGATCTTCTCCCAAAGATAAAGAATCTTTCTGCCACCAAAAGGCCTTATATAATGGACCCCCTCAAGAAGAACGGTGTCTTTCATACGGTTTCTAATCGTTCTTGAATCGTATTTTATTTTTTGGGACAGTTCTTCTGTTGTTAAAAATGTTTGTGACATAATTTACCTCCTCTAGTAATATTGATTAAACAACACACAAAAAAATCCACCTTAGATCTTTTTGGTCTTCTGTAGATCAGATTACACCATTTTAGATCAATGGCAACATTTTTTTGATCCACAGTAGATTATTTTATACCAATTGGAGGTCAGATTGTGATTAAGTGTCATTTGTCGCGGTTACTTGGGGAAGAGAAAAAGAAAATATCTGATGTGTCGAGAGACACAGGGATTAATCGTGGAACAATCACCCGGCTATATCACGAAACTGCTTCGCGCATCGATCTAGAAGCTGTTGATAAACTCTGCAGTTATTTAGGCTGCAAGGTAGGAGATCTTTTCGAATATATAGATGACCCAGCATAATAACTCATCAGGTCTCTCAGCCAAAAAGTATACACAGCTTGGCCAACGACCATGGATGAATATTTAAAATATTGGCTAATGGTCATTTTTTATTCAAATTTCAGATCAATAATTACGATGGATTTTGACTTTGGCTCAGATAGGGCCCAATTTGGGCCCAAACGCAAAAAAGGGTTTCAGCTAAAACGCTGAAACCCTTACTATGACTGGTGCGCCCGGCAAGATTCGAACTTGCTACCCTCGGATTCGTAGTCCGATACTCTATCCAGATGAGCTACGGGCGCATATGAGAGCAAACTTTATAACGCAATTTCACGTATTGAGCAACAAGTATATCGTCAAGTATATCGTCAGCCCCCATTGTACTGGGCATCTTTAATTTTTATCAGACAATATCTTCGAGACCTTTGTAAACAGATGAATGATATGACCAAGAGGACTGCAAAAATTAGCTAAAAATGAACACGTAGTCTCCGTCATTGATAGTTATTTTTAGGCGACCGCCATGGTTTTTGCCGTAAACTTCCCAACCAGGAGTGTCTCCTAACTTTCCTTTCAAGCAACACGGAGAACAGGCATTCGCGGTTCTGTTATATCTTGAGACAACAATGCTCTCAGGATTATCAGCTTCCGCAATGACCTGCCCAATTTTCTGGGCAACTTCCTGCCCGACCTCTTGCCCAGATATATTGATAATAATTTCCTTCATTGTAGCATTATCACAATTTCAAAATGCATCGTTTTCAGTGACCCCGGCCTAACGCCTGGATATCTGCCCCGGATGGTTCCTGGAAAACTCGTAAACCAAACTCCGGAACAACAGCTAAAATGTGGTCAAAGATATCTGCCTGGATACTTTCATAATTGGCCCAAACCTGATCATTACTAAACACATAAATCTCGATAGGCAGTCCCTTTGAGGTCGGTGCCAAATGCCTGACAAGAAAGGTCATATTGTCGTGAATTTTAGGGTGGTTCTGTAGATATGCTTTGACATAGGCTCGAAACACCCCAATATTTGTCTGGCTTCTGCCATTAAGGACCTCTGAATTAGCGGTCAGTCCAAGTTTTTGATTATGCTCAGCAATCTCTTTATTTTTGGCCTCAATATACGCTGTGATGAGACTAAATTTTGAAAACTTTTCAAGCATCGCTTCTGTACAAAAGCATACCGAATTCATATCAATATGAATTGACCGTTTAATCCGCCGACCGCCAGACTCACTCATACCCCGCCAATTCTTAAACGAATTAGCAACGAGCGCATAGGTTGGAATTGTTGTAATTGTCTTATCCCAATTCTTGACCTTAACCGTATGAATTGATACATCTATCACATCACCATCAGCCTTATACTCGGGCATTTCAATCCAGTCGCCCACCCGAACCATATTATTTCCGGAAAGCTGCAAACTGGCGACAAAACCTAAGATTGTGTCCTTAAAGATTAAAAGCAGTACAGCTGTCAACCCACCAAGAACACTAAAAATACCCCATGGAGATTTATCTGTGAGAACTGCTACAACAAAAATTGCCGCAAATATGTAAACGATTATCTTTATAACACTCAAATATCCTGCTATGGGCTTGTCACGTGATATTGGTTTTGTTTGGTAAATATCCCGAACCACAAGAAGCAGGGTGTCCAAACATTTTGCCCCTCCCAAAACGAGAAGAGTCATTGCCAAGCGCTTAACAATTTTATTGAGCACAGGCTGATCAACAAAGAAAACATCTGAAGCCGCATAAATGATAATTATCGGCACTAAACGACTGAGGTGTACGAAGAACTTTCGCTCGACAAAAAAGTCATCCCACTTAAAACTTGAACGAATAATAGCTCTCTCCAGTACAGGGACGAATAACCGGCGGGAAAACCAGAGCAGCAAAAAAGCTGCGATGATGATTATAACTATAGACAGACACGTTAGGGTAAGATTGACAATCGACTCTGGCCAGCCTTGCTTATTTAATATATTAGCAATTGTGCTCACGATTTATCGGGCCTAAAGATGGGTTCGCCCCTTACTCGTTATATACAAACAGGGGCTCAATCAGGATTAAAAAAGAAAAAACAAGAGCAGAAAGCCAAGAGCAAAGAGAGCAGTACTGCCGATTGAGAAATTAGCATGTTCGAACTTTCTCAAAAACTTCTCTTCGCTCTTAAAGAGCTCTCCCTGGCTAATTCCGGATAACTGCCAGAATGGTTTCACAATTGCCAGGCACAGACGTGCCGAACCAAAGGTATAAAACCGGCTGAGCCTTGAGGTCCAGCCTAAAGCAACTGTTTTGTTAACATAGGCATTAATGCTGTTTAAGCTGTTGTCCAAAATAAAGCAAATCAACTTTGCACCCTTACGATAAAACCAGTCAAAATCAATTGAAATAGTGTCTGTTCGTTTAAGAAGGGGCAAAAAGAGAAAGAAAACTAGACCAGAAAAGATGAGCATCTGGGATTGGGTGACCACATGACCAAAATGGTCAAAATAAATACTGGTAAAGGTAAACGGCATAGTCGATTTAACCAACCCGGTTTCTGGTAAAATATTATAAAGCCTCTCTGGAAACATGCCTAAATAGATGCAGAAAAACGACAAAAAAGCCATGGCAGCCAGCATTGTTTTGGGCGCCTCTTTGGGGCGCAAGCCCTTATCTTTGGCAAAAAAGACAAAATAGGGGAATTTAATGCCAGCATGGAGAAAAACACCAGCAGAGGCAATTTCCAGAACTAGCCAGGCCCACAACAGGTGTTGATTGGCGGCGGCGGCTATTATGATAGTCTTGCTAGTGTAGCCAGAAGTTAAGGGAACAGAAGAGATAGCCAGCGCCCCTATGCCACCAAAAATTAAAGTCCAGGGCATGGTATTATAAAGCCCGCCCAGGTCAGTGCATTTGCTCTTGCCAGTTCGGTAAAGCACAGCACCGGCAGACATCCACAACAGGGCCTTATAGATGATATGACAGAAAGCGTGGGCCACAGCCCCGCTCAAGGCCAGAGGGGTGCCAATACCTACGGCGCAGACCATGAAACCAACCTGGTTGATAATGGAGTAGGCCAGAATACGGCGCATATCGTTTTCAAGCAAGGCATAAATAATTCCATAAACTGACATCAGGCAGCCGATAACGATAAGAATTTCCCAACCGGGATAGCCTCGAATCAAGGTATAAACTGCTGTCTTCGAGGTATAGGCACTGAGGATAACACCACCCAGAACAGTTGACTCGGGGTAGGCATCGGGCAGCCATGATGAAAAAGGCAGGGCCGCAGCGTTAACCAGAAAACCCGCCAAGATCAACCAATGACCCAAGCTGGCCCCTTGGGGACTAAAGGCCTCAAAAGCGATAGAACCACTTTGACTAATGGTTAGAATAATGCCCGCCAAGAGAACCAGGCCACCAAAGACATGGACCAGAACATAACGAAAAGCGGCCTGATAGGCTTTTTGGGTCTTTCTGGCCAGCACCAGATATACCGAGGTGATTGCCATGGCCTCCCAGAAGATATAGAGAGTAATCAAGTCGCCGGCAAAGACTACCATCAAGGCGCTGCCAATATACATCAGGGCACTGGCAAACTCGGTGGAGCCTTTCTGGTAATACCCATACAGAAAGGCGGCAAAGGCCGAAAGGGTAAAAATATACCCAAAGGCCTTGCTCAGTTTGTCGACCCGGAGGAGGTTCACATCAAAACCTATTAAGGACACTGAAAAAGTGGCATCCATAGGCAGGCTGGCAATCAAGCCAAAGGCAAACACAGGTAGAAGAATCACATAAATGTTTTTCAGGTGGCCGCGAAAAAGCGGCACTAATGCTGCTCCGGCCAGCAGAAGCAAACCAGGAGGAAAACTGCTACTCATCATAGTAATCCACCTTTGCTTTTAAGAAAAAAGCAAGCGCCTTGGCTACCAAAATACAGACAGTGCAGGCTGCAAAGCCCAGAACCGCATAGAAACCATAAAAATTATCAAAGGCGAAATGATGTTCACGGTGGATGAATGCCTCAAGAACCACAGTCAAGGCACAAAATCCCCAGAGAATTCGCCACAACATTTTTTTGGTGGATGGCTGGTCAAAATAGCCATATTTAATCTCAGGATTCGTCATGAATTATTCCTTCTTGCATCCTAACTATCAAAAATTACTGTACATCACCTCGGCAAATGACACAAATAACCAGGGAAAGAGAAACAGTACAACACTCACCAAAGCTGTGACAACCGGGGGTACGAGACAACAAAACGGCGCCTCTTGCACCTTTTTCTCAAAGAGCGCTTCTTCATCGGTACAGAAAAATGCCCTGTAAACAATAGGCAGAAAATAGGCCGCATTTAACAATGAACTGCCTAGATAAATGCCTAAAACCCAGAGTTTATCCGCCTCCATAGCGCCCATGAGCATTAGAAACTTACTGATCAGGCCACCACCGGGTGGTAGTCCTATAATTCCTAAGGATCCAATAAAGAAGGCGGTCATCGTAAAAGGCATCCGCCGACCGATACCGACCATTTCAGAAATATATTTCTTACCGGTTGCCACAAAAATGGCCCCCGCACAGAAAAACAGGGTGATTTTTCCGAAGGCATGCATGGCAATATGGCTCATGCCGCCAATCACACCCAATTTTGAAGCCAAGCCAATGCCTAAAATAATATAGGCAAGCTGCCCCACCGTAGAAAAGGCAAGACGACGCTTCAAGTTATCCTGAGACAAGGCTATCAGAGACGATACGATGACTGTAAAACCGGCAATCACGCAGACAATCGTATTGAGATTGTCTGCCGACAAAAGCGTAATCCCGAAAATACCAGTCAAAACTCGGCCAATTGAAAAAACGCCCACTTTTACAACCGCCACCGCGTGCAGCAAGGCCGAAACCGGGGTTGGTGCAACCATAGCGCCGGGAAGCCAGGAGTGAAAGGGCATAAGGCCCGCCTTGGAAAAGCCGTATAAAAACATGATAAGCAAAATAACCAAGGTGCTCTTAGCTGTCTCGGCCGGAAAAATACCATGCAGATTAAAATCCAGGGTGCCGGCAATTAAATAGGTTGCCAACATGGCGGGCAGGGCCAGTCCAATGGATGTCGAGAGCAGATAGGTCAGGTATTTACGTCCGCCGGTCCGCGCTTCCTTGTCCTGATGGTGGGTAACCAGTGGATAGGTTGACAAAGAGAGCAGTTCATAAAAGAGATACATGGTCAGCAAATTACCGCTAAAGGCCACGCCAATTGTGGCAGAAAGGGCCAGGGCAAAAAAGCAGAAATAACGGGTCTGGGCATGTTCATCCAGACCACGCATATAACCAATCGAATAGATCGAGGTGATAAGCCACAGGGACGAAGCAACCAGGGCAAACAGCATACCAAAGCCGTCCACCGTAAACTTTAGGGACAGCCCAGGTAGAATTTTGCATAGTTCGTAGGTATAGGTGTTACCAGCCAGAATATAGCCAGCCATGGACAGGATCAGAGCCAGTTTGATAAAGCCCGCCAGGAAGGTCCAGAACTCGCGCAGGTTTGGCTTTCCACCACTTAACGCAATCAGCGGCACTGCTGCGGTGGATACAAGAACTGCCAGCAAAGGTGTCGATTGAAGGAAGGGTAACGTATCCATTGCTATAACAGTCCTGCTGGAATTGTCCGGCTTACCAGACCAGTAATAATTTCATTGGAGTACACGCCAATGGCAATAAGACTGAGGGCCGTCAACACCATAGGAAAAAGCATACTGAGCGGCACTTCAGAGATCGCAACATCGGTATGTTCGTGATGCGCTGAACTGTTTTCCTGATCATCGAACTTTGGAAAGTAACCAATTTCAATAATTCGAAAAAAGATAACCGCATTGATCAGACTGGAAATAAGCAATGCGGCGGCAAAGCCCCAATGATTAGCCTCAATTGCACCACTCACCAGGTACCATTTCGAGAAGAAGCCGCAGGTTGGCGGAATACCGATCATGGCAAAGGCGCCAATAAGAAAAACCACCGAGGTTATTGGCATTTTCCTAAATATACCCCGCATTGAGTTCCGGGAGGGATTACCGGTTTTATAGATCACCGCCCCCACAGCCATGAACAGACACAGGGTCATCATGGCATCACTTAAGATATGATAGGTTGCACCAGTTAAACCATTGGCATTGGCCAGCCATGTTCCACCCACCATATAGCCAACCTCGGCAACAACGATGTAGGTGAGCATCCGTTTCATATTGTCCTGACCAAGGGCAGAAATCGAGCCAAAAAGAATTGCCGCCGCCGCCAACCAGACCACTGCATCCTGCCAGCCCAATACCTCAAAGATATATTGGGCGCTAAAAACCGAAAACATCAGGCGGATCATCATGTAGACAGAAACCTTTGTCATCAATGGTGCAACCAGGCAGGAGGTGGTATTTGAGGCGTAGGTGTAGGCATTGGGCAGCCAGCCATGTAAGGGGAAGAAAGCCATTTTCACCCAGATACCGACAATGATCAGCATAAAACCGATTTTTATAGTCGGGGATTCCATAAGAACTGGGCTACTCAAAATACCTTTCAAATCCGCCATATTCAGCGAACCCGTTTTAATATACAGGTAGCCAACCCCAAGCAGGTAGAGACAGGCCCCGATTGTCCCCATAATCAGGTATTTGAAGGTGGCGTAATAGGCCCGACCGCGACCTAAGGTCAACAACGCATAGGACGAGAGCGCCGAAATTTCCAGAAGAACGTAAAGATTAAAGGCATCTCCTGTAGCGACGATGCCCAGCAGTCCGGTCACCAAGAGGGCGTACAAGGTATAATAGTTTGGCACTCGCTCAGGAATTTTTTCTCCTGAGAATCTGTCCGGCACCTCCGCGAGAACGGTATGTTTTGAGTAAATCGCCGTCAAAAATGCGGCCCCGGAAACAACGGCAAGCACCATGGCGTTGAGATGATCAATCACCAGTTCGATGCCGTAAGGGGGTTGCCAATTGCCGAGAAAGTAGTGAATCACCTCTCCGGTCTCCAGAACCTGCTGCAAGACACCCAGCGAACAAACAAACGATACACCCGTGGCCAAAACAACCAGCAGATAGGCCAACCCGTTGCTTTTGCGGGAAAAGATGGCAATGGCAAAGGAGGTCAGCAGCGGAACCGCCAGAATGAGGATAGGGAGCTGAGCCTTTAACATTCCTTAATCTTCTCCAAAATCTCGTCTTCTTCGATGGTATCATAAACCCGATTGATCTTTTGAATAATTGCCAGAGCAACCCCCAACGTACTCACGCCGACAACGATGGCCGTGAGCATCAGTACATGGGGAAGCGGGTTGGCAATGCCGGCAACTATCTGAGCGGCGGTTTGATGGATTGGTTCCGGACCGTGACCATGGGACAAGATCGGAATTGAAGCGCCTTTTTTATAGCCAATAGAGACATAAAACAAAATAATCGCAGACTGAAAAATGGACATGCCAATCACTTTTTTGACGAGATTGTTCTTACTGATCATGGCATGCAGGCCAATAAGCAGCAAAATCAAAAAGGCCCAGTAATTGTACTTGCCGATTATGGCGGTGATCAACTCATCCATTTACAGACCCTCATCCATCTCGCCGCCGGAAGAGAGGTCAGCGTAAAGAGAAAACATGATGAACATAACCGTTATCGCAACGCCAATTTCAACGCCAAGCATGCCATGGGAATGGGCTTCCACCACCGACACACCTAGAACTTTACTCCAGGCGCCATAATCAAGAAAATTACCGCCCAGAACCAGGCATATTGTGCCGATACCGACGTAAATCGCCACACCTATACCACTCATGATTAAAACCGACCGCTCTTTGAGGCGAGCCAAAACCGTTTCTAAATCATACGCTAAAGCGAGCAGAATAAAACTGGCGCCAAAGATAACCCCACCCTGGAACCCACCCCCTGGACTGTGATGGCCATGGGCAACTACATACAGAGCAAACAGCTGCATCATCGGGGCAATCATCCGTGCTGCTGAGATCAAAATCAAATCATGGTCTTGACCTTTCGGTCTGGGTTTAACCTCTTTTTTCTTTTTACGATGGCTGCGTCTCAAAATTGTCAAGACGGTAATCCCGGCACAGAAAATAACCGTTGTCTCAAACATGGTATCATAGCTGCGATAGTCGGCCAGCACTGACGTAACAAGATTCGGAACAGAGGTCTGTTCCATGGAATTTTCGATATAGTAATTGGACAGATGCAAGCTGGCAGGTGAATCAGAATCTCCCCAGTTAGGCAGATCTTCTGTTGCCAGAAGCAGCAAAGCGCCCAGGGCAAGTGTGAGAACAAGGCTAACTACTTTCAATCTTTAGCCCTCCTTCTTATGTGAAGCGCGGTACCGAGAAAGAGAACCGTACTTACCCCTGCGCCTACCGCAGCCTCGGTAAAAGCCACATCAACTGCCAGCATCTCCGTCCACAGCAGACACATAAAGAACGAGTAGGCACCAAAGACCACCGCACAGGTAATCAGATCTTTAAAGGTGAGGGCGGCAACGGCACAGATAATTACCATTAGCAGGATAAGAAAATCAAACTGCCATAACAGACTCGAATCCCAGCTCATCGGCACTCCTCTCCGTTATCATCAGACTCACCGGCCCAAGGTTCAATTCCTGCCTCATAGCCGGCATCCATCAGAGCGTGGGTTGCCGTCGGACTGGCAATAAAAACGAGAACAGCAATAAATATAATCTTAAATCCAGTCAGATATGCCGCAACAGATGGGTGATGAAAGGTAAAGAGTGCCAAGCCCAACAGGATGAGGATTGAGGAGAGCGTGTCACCTTTGCCAGCGGCATGCATCCTGGTGTAAAAATCAGGAAAGCGCAACAAACCATTAACCGTTCCCATAAAAAACACGACACCCAGACTGAGTAAAATCACAACGATGCTATCTAACATGACACTCCTTCCTGATCTTCGGGCTCATCAGCAGGCACAACACGGCTTCTCTGAAAATAACGAGCCGAGGCTAACGATGTAATAAAATTTAATAAGGCGTAGGCCAGGGCAATATCCACATACATATCAACACGACCAAGCAGCGTCCCCATTATGATGATGAGAATAGTAGACTTTGTACCGATCAAATTAACCCCAACAAGCCGATCAATCGTTGAGGGCCCCAAAATGACCCGAACCAAGGTGACCAACATTAAGAAAATCAGGGCCATGCCTACACAAATAATAAATTTTTCCATTAGTTTTTCTGTTTCTCGCTGTTTTCAAAAACCCATGCCACGCGACGCTCCATGTCACTGATCGATTCACCAGCCAGATCACCAGCCGCCTTTTCAGTGATCGCGTGAATATAAAAAATATCCCCATGAATACGAATTGTAACGGTTCCCGGAGTCAGGGTTATGGAGTTTGCCAGAACAAATCGGGCAAAATCAGTCTGTAGCGTTGTCTTAAAATTAAAAATGCGCGGCGAAAGGGTCTCTCTGATCGGTTTTGGAGACAGTGCCAGATAGGTGACGTGGAAATTAGCAAGAATGATCTGCCAGACCAGCCAACAGGCGTACAGAGCAAACCGCCAGGCTTCAACCAATCGTGCCCCCACAGATTTCCCCTTCTCCAGAAAGAGAAGGTCGGTTGAAATCAAGGATACAATGACCGATGAGATTACGCCCAGCGTCAGATGAAACACATCAAACTTCCCTGACATGAGAACCCAGAGAAGCATCATCAATAAAAACATCAAAAAATGAGACATAAAAATGTTTCGTTCCTTCACTATGAAAAGTAAAACTGTTTCCGCATTAGTCTTGTTCTTACGACCACAACCACTAGATAGAGGTGCGAATCTTCATGAGATTCCTTTACCTTTACTTCCTGAAGGTTTCAACCCCAAATAATAAATAAAATCAAAGAATATTTGTTTGTCGTGATATTAGCCCAAAAAAGGAACCAATGGAATGGTCAAAATAATCTCGATCGTCTCCGCCTCTGGAGGCTTACGAATAAAACCAACTGCCATTTTGGCAACAACAAATTGCAGCACCTCGTCAATCTGTCCAAAACCAGCATCCCCTGTCGTCCGCCCCATTTGACCCATGGCCGTCATCCGCACTTGAATCTTTTGGTCTTGCTCATGAGACCTAATCTCAATAACCCCGCCATCGGCGAACTTCTCAATAAGCTCCTGAACAAGGATAAACACAACAAATTGCAACAGAGAAGCATTGTTTAACACTGATGGCAATTGAGCCTCAAGATCTCTTTTTATCTCCACCTTTTTAGTCCCGGCACCCCGATCAATAAGGGCAAGTTCTTCAGTTAAGAGATCGTTCACATTAAAATTTGACAATGGCACATCCATGCGATGACCAAAACTGTTCAAATACTTGGCCATCGTATTGGCCTGGGCTATCCGTTCGCCGATTGTGCCGATAATTTTCTTAAACCTCTGGCAGGTCTTATCCTCCTCATCCATGGTCATCTCAAGCAAATCACCCATCAAGCCACTCGACTCATTAATAATGGCTAAGTGATTTTTAAGTTCGTGGGTATAACTTGCCAGCAATTTCCCAATACAGAACAGTTGGCTTTCCCGTAGGCGATTTTCCATAGTCTCATCCATTGCAAAACACCTCAAAGGTATTTATTTTAGCAAACAGCTAAAGTCTCAAAGCTAACAGCTATTTAAGAGCCAATACTCTTTTTTGATAGGCCTGCTTTATTTTTTCCTCTAACTCCGCAAGGTCTACCGGCTTCATGATAAAATCAAAGGCGCCCTTTTCTATACTGTCAGAACCGCTGGAGGCCGATCCATGGCCCGTCAGCATAATAACCTCGATGGATGGATCTTTTTCTTTCACCTTAACCAGGACTTCAAAGCCACTCATATCCAGCATCTTCAGATCCAAAAGAATTACATCTGGAAAGGATTTAGCCTCAATTACCGCCAACGCATCCTTGCCACAATTAACGGTTCCAGGCAAATACCCCCGCAGCTCCAGCCTTTCCGCCAGCGCAGAAGCAAAATCGACTTCATCGTCAACTATGAGTACCTTTATCTCATCCACTAAAACGCCCCCCTTTGGCGAGTATCATTTACTGGCAAGCTTACATTAAACGTTGACCCCCGACCAACTTCCGAATCAACTGAAATATTTCCACCAAGTTTTTTGACTAGACCATAGGTTATAGAAAGCCCCAGTCCGGTACCCATACCCGCCTCTTTGGTGGTAAAGAAAGGATCAAATATCCGTTTCATCAGCTCAGAAGACATGCCGGGCCCAGTATCTTTTATACACACATCAACAAGGCCTTCATCGCTCAGTGAGGTGGCAATCACCACCTCACCGTCCATGCCTATAGCATCAATTGCATTATTCGTAATATTTAGAAATATCTGCTGAAGCTGCCCACGATCACTGAACACCATGGGTAGGTCGTCGGCAAAAACCAGTTCAAAGTGAATACGATTATAAATGGCCTCCCTTTCGAGAAATCCCAGTACCTCCCGGAGCAGATCGTTGATATCTATCTGTTCAAAAACCACATCCATTCTCCTGGCAAACCCTAAAAGTCGGTGAGTAATCACCTTGCAGCGCTCAACTGCCTTCTGGATTCCGTTAATGGATTGGATCAGTTTTTCTTTATGTTTAAACTCTTCTGAAAAAGCCAGAAGATCCGTCATCAAACCTGATTTTTGATCAATAATCGCCAGGGGATTATTAATTTCGTGACCCACACCTGCAGCAAGTCTGCCTATGGATGCCAGCTTGTCTGTATGCTCCGCCTCAGTCATAGCCAGGTTTCGCTTTTCATCTGCCTCACGCAGCCGATTGGTAATCGTGTTAACCAGCGGCACAATAACCACCAGTGCCAGCAGCGTACAACCCAAGACAATCATGCGCTGTCGCAGGCGGAACGCAGACCATTTTTCACCATAGGTATACGCTTCTTTGACTATAACCAGTATCCATGGACTATTTTTAATATGAACATACGACTTTAAGTACTTGGTGCCCTTATGTTCTGCGGCACGAATGTTGATTTCACCCTTTCGAGGCATGGTAAAAAATAGACTTTTTTCAAGTATCACGCCGAATATGCTTGACCTGGTTTGCAGCACTCCCAGGCTGTTGACCAGAAAAATGTCTTGTGAAGCCTTGGTGCTGATAGTTGAAACATAATTTTGCAGGGTTTCATAGTCAATACTAAGGCGTAACACCCAATATTCCTCCTTATCAGGCATTTTGTTACTCACTGCGATAACAAAATGGGGCAGCTTTCTGTAACCCATAAAAACTTCACTGATAAAAAGCCGCCGAGAAAGAACCTTTACGTACCAATCCTGATCATTGTAGTCATATCCTTTCAATTGGAAAGGCCCTGCGTATCTTTCTTGTATTCCGTTGGGGGCAATTACGCCAAGATCGACAAATCCAGGGTATTGATTTTTCAGGTGAGCAAAAAGCCGACTGACATTGTCTTTTTCAAGGAGCTTTTCGTAGCTGTAATCCCTGGAAACAAACTTTACCACGGATTGCAGTTCGTGAACAAATGCCTCAATTGTTTTTTGAGCGCCCTGGGTGTGCCAGAGAAGTTGTTCCTGCTCCTCTTTTTCCAAAAGGTTCTTGTATTCAAAAGAACTCAGACCGGTTGCAACGACAAGTGGAGTAAAAAAAATAACAAACATTGCCCCATAGAGCACGAAGCGAAAGCCCCTATATCCTCTACCTTGACCTTTAACAGACGCCAGCACCAGTGCGTTTAAGAATCGCCTTAATTTGTGAACAAAGACGCTCATTTCACTGCACTCCATCGTCTGGCGCCTGGCAAAATAACGCCGGGCTTGAGGAGTCCGGTATTAACAGCCTTCAAAGCCTCAGAATATGGACCTATAACCGAATCAATAACTTTGATTTTTTTCCAGTCAAGATATTGCAGATGGCTCTCTTCGATACCACCACAAATAACGGTATTGATGCCTTCTTTGATAATAAGCGCACACAATTCTTCGGAAGACGATCGACTCATCAGCATAGTCCTGGGAGTACCCATAACCTGTTGATCTTCAAGTTCTACTATCAGCACCTCCAAGGTCAGATCAAAGCGAGGAGCCACATTCTCTTCCCGTATGGTAATAAGGATTTTCATTAAACCTGCTTTCCACATTGTCCGGTCAGGATAAGCTATACCGGTTAAGTTTCCGCCAGAGGGTCGTTCGCCCACAGCCTAACAATTGCGCAGCCTTGGAGCGTCTCCCCCCGGCTTTTTTCATAGCTTCAATGATCATCTCTTTTTCAACTACACCCCAGCCCTCGACATCGTTATCTGCCAGCCCAAGATTTTTTTTAAGGCCTGCTTTTGCGGAGGGTTCACGCGGTTCATCAGTCTCAAAAATCTTTTCTTCCTGTTTAAGTTGTTTTTGCTTAGCTATAGTCTCAAACAGATATTTGGGTAAATTTTGCTGCTTAATTTTTTCACCCTGACAAATATTTACTGCATACTCAACAATATTACGCAGCTCCCGCACATTGCCTGGATAGGCATAACATGTCAAAAGTTTGATAGAGTCACTGGCATACCCTTTAATATTTTTACTCAAGCCAGCATTAAATTCACGCAGAAAATAGTCCAGCAGCAGGCGGATATCCCCCTCCCGTTCACGTAGCGGCGGCAAATGCATACGAAGAACATTGAGTCGGTAGAAAAGATCTTCCCTGAACTCACCCAACCTGACAAGTTCTCTAAGAGATCGATGGGTTGCGGCAATAATACGAACGTCAACCTGAACCTTTTTAATGCCGCCCACAGGATAAAACTCTTTATCGTCCAGCACAGAGAGGAGTTTTACCTGTAGAGAAAGGGGCATATCACCTATTTCTGTGAGAAAGATGGTCCCATCCTGGGCCAAGCGAAACATACCAGGCTTGTCTTTTACTGCGCCGGTAAACGCTCCCCGAGTATGCCCGAATAGTTCCGATTCCAGCAAGGCTTCCGGCAGAGCACCGCAATTGACCTTAATAAAGGGATGTCGTGATCTTTTCGAGGCCATATGAATAGCTTCGGCAATCATATCTTTACCCGTTCCGGTTTCACCGGTAATCAGCACCGAGGCGTCGGTCTGAGCCAGCACCGGCATAAGATCAAACATCTCCTGCATCTTGGGGCTATGCCCCAAAATATTTGCCGCACCGTCATAATTGCGGCGCTTTTGATCAAAGGACTGCAACGCCGATATGTCCTCAATAAAAACCATAAGCCCGACAGCCTTTCCAGTATCACCCATCAAAGGGGAAACTGTAAAATAGACCGGGATTTTTTTATGGCGCTGGGTGATAATATCACCAGCAACGGACAGGCACTCCTCTGAGTTCAGCACCTCATGAAATTTCCTGCCATTATGTTCAATATTGCTACGCAAAATAAAATTGGCGTACACCCCCCGGGCATCAGAGCTCGAAAATCCGGTAAAGACCTCAAGAAAACTGTTCATCTCCACGATACGCAGATCGGCATCCAGAATGGCAATGCCGTGCGGCACACCATTGACAATCTCACTTACAGCTATCTCATCTATTGATCGTGGGATTTCTGATCTCATAATAGTCTATTTTTTGCCACGGCATTTTACAACTACCTTCAGTTCTACTGTTCTATAATGTTTTATATCGTTCCAACAAGGAACTTTTTTTAATTTCTTTAATGCTGCCACCTACCCGGCTAATGGTTGCCGGCTAAAATCAATTTCAGCCGGCAAGCATTAGCGGTAGAACTTTTTATCCTGCAACAGGCACATAAATCTGCATACCCATCAGCGGCCAGATAACCGTAACCGCAAACCAGGTAACAGCCATAAGGATAATACTAGCTGGAACACCCCACAGAAAAAATTCTCCGGTGGTGAACTGCTTGGAGTTATAGGCAATGGCGTTGGGTGCCGCGCCAACAAGCAACAGAAAAGGCATACCAGAGACAACTAGTGCGGAGAACAAAATAACCTCACCACCCACACCAAGATATGGAGCAATGACCAGGGCTACTGGCAGGGAGATGGCAATGGCTGCCACGTTCATAATAAAGTTGGTCATCATCATAACAAAGAACGCCATACCAAGGACAAAGACAATAGGCGGAGAATTCTGAAAAAGCACCAACCAGTTGACTGCCATCCATTTGGCCGCCCCAGTTTCCCATAGGCAGAAGCCGATGGACATGGCGCCAGCAAAAAGCAGAATAATATTCCAGGGAATTTCTTCCAGATCGTCAATGGTAAGAATATTGAGCAGAAAGAAAGCAATGGTTGAACAGAGCAAAATACCGGTTTTGTCCAGACTGCCCAAGGCCGGCACAAAATTTTTCAGTGCAATGACCAATATAGTCACGACAACGATACTTGCGGTTAAAATTTCTTTGGTACTCCAAGCCCCAAGCTCAACATACATTCTCTGGGCTTTCGCCTTAAGACCTGGGATAATCGCTCTCTCCGGCTTAAAAAAAAGCATGAAAAATCCCCATAGAATGAAAACCATGAGCCAACCCACCGGAAACATATACATGGTTAACTGAAAAAAACTGATGTCCACATTCATAATGTCCTTGTAAAAACCAAGGGCTACCGCGCCTCTAGCCGCACCAAGCAGGGTAATAATACTTCCAGCCCCTGCCACATAGGCCATACCAATAAAAAGTCCCTTGCCAAATTTGGATGGTTTATCTTCATCCGAATAGAGGGCATGAATGGCCATGAGCAGTGGAAACATCGTTGCAGCAACCGCCGTATGAGCCATAATGTGGGTCAGGGCCGCAGTCATAACAAAGCAGCCAAGATAGATCATGCTTGTTCTTTCCCCAACAATGGAAAGCATCTTATAGGCAATACGCTTGGTCAAGCCGGTCTTGGTGAAAACCATGCCGATGACAATCGAGCCAAAGATAAACAGAACGGAAGGGTCCATAAAGTCCTTAAAGGCCACCTTGGGGTCGCGGATCATAAAAAGCGCTTGCAGCATCCCGATGGTCAAGCTTGTCACACCAATAGGAACAACTTCAAAAACCCACCAGGTTGCGGCCAGCAAGAAAACAGCCAGGGCTCCTTTGGCCTGTTGACTCAAGACAAAATGCTCGCCCAAGGGATCTATGGCGTCAGGCCAGGGCGGACAGTAATAAACAAAGAGAAACAGGCCAATGCCTGTAAACATGAAGATAAGCCGCTTCCAGTCAAACGGCGTTGCCTCATCCGCTAGTGCTACATTTGTTGTTGATTGACTCATAACTAGAATCCTCTTCTCCTATTTTTTCACAGGGATAATTACAGTTTACAAACGCCGCACAGGGCTAAAAATATCTCTTCCAGGCGGATAACGCCTATGATGCTACCCTCTTCCTTAACCGGCAAAACAACCTCATTGCCGTGCAGCATGATCGACAACGCCTTCAACAGTGGATCATCGCCCTTAACAATTTTTTTGGTTGGCACCATAAAATCACTGATGGCAATATCTTTTTTCTCGGAACATTTGTGAAAAAAAGAGTCTTCCCATAAAATAGCTAGATTAGGATATTCCCCAGCCTTTCCCTCATGGCCTTTTGGCAGGGCAAAACGCTTATCAAGGGCCCGCAAGATATCTTGCAGATTAAGCCCGCCGACCAGCTGGTTTTTTTCATTAAGCACAAGTATTCCGGCATACCTGAGATACTCATTCTCGCCGCAGGTGTGAGACATGAGCACTTGCACGGCATCACTTAAGGTCTGGGTCTCTCTTAAATGGGGATACCTATCAATTGGTATTATAAAATCTCTTACGATCGGGTTTTCGGCAGCCACAAGCTTTCTCCTCTTCAATTGTTAAATTTTAAATTTTTACAGGGCATGTGAAAGAAAATTACCAGCTTTTACTCTTCAGAATTGACTTCATTTCATCCTGGGATTTCTTTTCCAGAACCAGCATTCTCTTATGCTTGGCATTCTTGATTTTTTCCATTAGGACATTAAGATCAACTGGTTTTTCCAGAAAATCTTCGGCGCCAAGCTTCATTGCCTCGATACCAGTTTTAACAGTAGCCTGGCCGGTTAAAATAATTATTTCCAGGTCAGGCCGTTTCTCCTTGATCCGTTTCATAGTTTCAATGCCATTGATGCCAGGCATGGCAAGATCCACCACAATGGCATCAAAGTTCTTGTCCTCAACCTGGGCAATGGCATCTTCGCCACTGGTCACTGAATTAACGTGCAATCCCCGAGTTTCAAGACGTTCGGAAAGAACCTCCAGAAACTGCTCCTCATCATCAACCAGCAAGACGTTGGCTTCTAGCTTGTCTGTTTTATCTGCCATTTTCTTCTCCTAAGCTTTAGTGTTCATTGTTTTTAATGTAGGCAATCGAGGATAAATATACTCATAATGACGCAAACAGGACTTCTCAGCCGGACTCTTTAGCCTCTATTCTTTTTTTGTGGGCCTCCCTAATAGTTGCTGACAGTGTCTCAACATCAATCGGTTTCTGCAAGTAGGCAAAGGCGCCCATACTGATACATGTTTTCCGATCAGCATCAGAGCCGTGGCCGGTTAAAATGATAACCTCAATATCGGAATTAGTTTTTTTGGTCTTTTTCAGCACCTCAATGCCACTAATGCCGGGCATTTTCAGATCGAGAACCATAACATCCGGCGCATCATCATCGATAAAATCGAGGGCCTGTTGACCATCAAAGACGGCGTATGAACCAACGTTTCGAGTGACAAGCCTTTCTGACAATGTTTGGACAAATTCTTTCTCATCGTCAACCAGCAGTACCTTAGGAGGCAGTTCAAACTGAAGGTCACGATAGATTGACGTCCGGTAGCCTTTGCCCTGTTGCACCTCAACGCCTTCAACCCCATGCACCGAACTCGCAATTTCAGAGATTTTTTCAGCAAGCTTGCTGAAGCTGAAAGCACTCTTATTAACCTTTAAACACACACGACCATTGCGTGTTTTCACCTCAACCTTTTGCCCCTTAACAGCCAAGGCATGTTCAACCTGAGCAGTGATGGCAAAATCATTTACCGCCTGCAAAGACGCCTCGTTTTCCAGCACTGCTGTCGAGTTGCAATTTTTCTGAATAATAGCGCCAATCTCTGCGACGCTCTTTTCTTCAGTAGGGATGACAATATCGTAGAGAGACTGCTCAAAGGCCTCCTTCTGGAACAGAAAATCAGTCCAGCCATAGGCGCTTTGATCGGCGGCACGAATCTGCTTGGCGGCTTCACTTTCAGATAGACCTGAGGCAACTGCCCTTCGACTTCGACTCTCTTTACTGTCAACAACCAGAACCTTCAAAACATGGGTTACGTCATGGGGGATAAGGAGCGAGATGAAACCTGCATAAATAACGTTTTGTTTTTTTGCCAAGCGCTCTGCCAGCAAAGATTTGAGGTGTGCGACATTGCGTTCTCTCTCAAAATTAAATTGGTTGAACACAGATGTTTTTTTGTAAACCGCTTGTTCCATTTTGTTTCTTTCGGCCAGCTTCCTGTTGCAGGCTTCAGAAATAATATCCTCATCCGTGACCACCTCAAAGGCGAGCAGCGAACGAAGTTGTTCCAAAGTTTCTTCTTCATTGGTGAATTTACCGCAAAACAAGGCTATTGATGGCATTTTGGACTCCTTTGTGTAGCGTTTAATGCTGCACCAACACATGTGATTGATATCTATCCATAGCCCTTAGCAAATCATGTGCCAAAAACGATATTAATGTTTTTAGTCGTATATACAGGGGTTTAGTCGACAGGAAGCACCCGCTAGCGCTATCCGCCACAAAGAAACATATCGAAACACAATGAAACACTAACGCGTTTCACCGTTCCGCGAAGCCCGCCAGCATAGGCACAAAACATAATGAAACACATCCCCTGCTCCGTTTCATTATGTTTCAAAGAGAAACATGCGCAGCAAAGCCGACCCAACAATCTTGGGAAACTAATTTCCAGATGGTTAGTTCTACTTTGTCACATTCAATTCTCTCGTCATTCCCGCGTGCTTTTGGCGGGAATCCAGGATTTTTTTTTAATGCTGGCCCCGGCTGTAGACATTCAGGGGCATGACATGCATGATCAGTATTGTGATGGTGTCGCTGTGTTGAAATAACCTGATTTGCACGAATCAGGTTATTGAATGATTAGAGGATGATGATTTCCTCCGATTATAAGGTTTTGCGTAGAACACAATACGAAGGCGTCAAGGCAAATTATCAATGAACTGTTTTATCTGGTTTTCTTGACTCGCATCAAGATCAATAAACATGGCGCCAACAGTTTTTGTTTCAACTCCAGAAGATGGTGCGCCCTCCATCTCTATGTTTCGTATCAGTTTTAAGGGTAGATACGGTGTTGATGTTTTTTTAACTGTATTGTGCAGAGTGACGCTCCATTCATTCGGTATAGATTCGAAATTGCCATACCTTATAGCCAGTCCGCTCATACTAATGTCAATGGCTTGCCCATTGATGCCATTACAAACAGTAATCGTGTTGTTCTTTATACTGTGTCTTGGATGTCTTCTCTTATCTGCTGGTGAGCCTTCCAATGATTTTCCACAAAATTCGTTCAGTATATTGTGTATTTTTTCTATTTTGAAAGGTTTGGCGATAAACTCATCCATCCCGGCTTCGAACAGGATTTCGCGCTCATCTATGTTTCCTGTTACCGCCACAACGGTTGTTTTAGTTCCCTTTCTGCGAGAGTAAAGAGATTGGGCAAGTTCATGGTGTTCCATGAGAGAAAGATGCTCCCCCTGTTCACATTTACGAAGGAATTTAATCGCGGTCAAGCCGTCCATCACTGGCATGCGGATATCCATAAAAACCAAATCAACTTCTTGCCTTACCATAGCATGCAAGGCATCCAAGCCATTACTGGCTAGAGAGACCTTGTGTTGGCAGGATTCAAGGATTTCCCTCATAATGACATGTATAAGAGGTTCATCATCGACAACAAGGATGTGAAGGTTGCGTTTATCGTTATTCATTTAGAGATGGTAGATGAGTAGTAACTTTCTAAGCCTATGACAATAATGACCATTAAATCCCTTCGTTAATCAATGCTAACACAAAACTGCAACTATCCCAATCAATAAGAATATGAGGGCCTGGCAATTGATTAGTATCTCAGCCAAGTCGCTTTGCTCCTTAAATTTGATACAGGAAGAGTCCTTGTGCTGAACAAATAAATCTTCAACATAAAAATCTGTAGAGTTTTTTCTTGACAAGGTCGCTCAGCAAAACACTAATCCGAATAACCATTTTTTTGCGGACTAGATTGCGGACCTTTTAACCGCTAATGGTTTATGCGTTACAGATTTTAATGCTTTTAAAAGGAACTTCGAGTCTTGAAAACGGACAGAGATGAAAACACAACAGCCTGGCTGAAACTGGCTGAATTTATCCGACAACAAGCCCGACCTATTTACCTGCTTATTCTTCTATGCTCACTCGTCCTGGGTTACGCAGCCACTGGCATCAAAGCAGACAACTCCATCAATGTCTGGCAGACTGACGGGGATGTGAACTGACAGCATTTTCAGGAGTTCAGTAAAAAGCATCAGTTAAGTGACCCACTCGTTATTCTTTTCCCGGACCTGCCCTACCCCAAACTCAAAGATATGGCCCAGGAATTTGAACAAATCCCTGGGGTTGACCGCGCCCTTTCTTCTACTATTTTCACCTTACAGAAAGTTGAAAGCAGCGTAATTCTGCTCTTTCCGGAGCAGGAAAGTTCACCGGAACATCTTGACGAAATTATCAGTCGCATCAAGGCAAGCCTTTCCCGTTTAACAGAACACGCCTACTATCTCGGAGGCGCCTGGTATCTGACTGCTGTCCTGGACGAATTATCGAGCCGTTCATCAGCAACACTTTTCCCTGTGGTTTTGTCCTTTAAAAGACAATTCCGGCCACAATGCCCCGCTTGCTTCGTTTTCTAAAACCATCCCCCCTTGCCAACTTTCCGCGATACTTTCTGAATTAGCTGAGCAGGAAATAGTTACCCATTTTCTCTTTTTTTTTCGGCAATAATCCTTATAACTTCAAGTCGATTGCCACCGCCAATGGCGCCGAATTCGATTTACCTATGATACCAAGCCAAGGGTCTGAAGAGATCAGCCGGATGACAGTTCTGACCAGAACAATTTCATCTGAATTAAGTGTTGCGACTGTGAAGGTGGCCAGTATTGTCTTTGGAGTCGTAGTGGATGACACTATCCATTTTTTACATACCTGGCAGCAGCAATAAAACGATCAGCACAACACCCTCAAACGTCTTAATAATACCCTCAACCATGTAGGTCCGGCTATGCTCTCCACCACCCTGGTGGCTGGCGGCAGCTTCCTGGGGTTTCTAGCCTCCCCCTTTGTACCGTTGCGGAATTTTGGCCTGCTGATTTCGCTTACCCTGGGCCTGGCTATTCTCTGCGACCTGGTGCTGCTGCCCATGCTGTTTTTAAAGTGTGTAAAGTGTGTTTGGCTCACATGATAGAGTACGATTTTTAACGCTAAGCAATAACCATTCAGGGTGAAATTTGGACCAAGAAGTGTTTATATGACGGTTTGAGATCGTCTACGTATACTTTTATTGCCTGCTTTTCTAAATTATGATATTGAATAAGCCCAATAATATTCAATTAGAGAGAAGGACTTTCCCGATTAGTATGGACATTAAGCTGAGATGGCTAAAAAAATAAAATGTATCAGAATTTATAACACCATAGAATGGCTGATCTTCTGTGTGGGTGTTATCATGAGCCTTCTTCTGGTAGGAGCGGCGTGGATTTTTTATACGTCTGATGCTAAAATGGTGCATGCCTTAAGTTTAGCCTTTGCTGCCCATGCCATTGGTGGCAGAGCTGCAGGCATTGGCTTGTGCATAATGAATGGGTTCAATTATGTTTGGACGATTGGCTATAATTTCTATCTGGAAGTTCTTATTGTCTGCTTTACCTATTCAATATCAATTCTTTCCATCAATAATTATATTAAATTTAGAGTCATACGATTTTACGCTATACAGCTTGAACGTAAAGCAAGAAATCATAAGGCAAAAATAGAGAAGTATGGCTGGCTGGGGCTTTTTCTCTTTGTTATGGCGCCTCTACCAGTTACTGGGCCTGTTGTAGGGTCAATTATTGGATCCCTGCTTAAGTTTAAAATCGCAAAGAATTTTTCAGCGACTCTCCTAGGAACTTTGGCTGCAATTGTCATCTGGACTACTTTCTTTGACTACCTGGAACTACACCTCAATGCAATTCGCTATATATTGGCAGCAATTATCGCCGTAGTCTTAATCTCCTACGCCCGAAACATTAAAAACTTTTTCAGTAAAAAATGAGTTGCACTCATGGTACCAGAGAAACAAAACTTCCGGCTCAATGCGCTGAACCAGAAATGCACGGGTCGTAGGCTCATACCGGCATTACAGTAACAACCACAACCAGAGAGAGTTTTACTTCTGGTTTAATTTGAACTTATTGGAATTAATTAGGGTCAGAGGAATTAATTAGGGAATTAATTATAATTAATTAGGGTCAAATTATAATTAATTATTAATTAGGGTAATTAGGGTCAGAGTAGGTAATTAGGGTCAGAGTAAAATTAAAATCTTGGGGAAAATGTTCGTGAAACTCTTTGACCCAAACTTGCTTTGCTTAATATGTTATACCATCAAGGCTTCCTTTAACAAACACCCCTTCAAGGATGCTGCCATCAGGGAGCTCCAATCTGCCTTGCCCGTCATAAAGACCACCCTTGAACTCTCCGATGTAATAGTCCCCTTTACTGGTGTTCAGCTCGCCCCGACCTTCGGGTTTGCCGTTTATAAAAAAGCCGCTGTAGAAGCTTTCGTCTGTATAGATAAAGCCGCCCTGACCATCAATGCAGTTTCCTGAGATACAGGTTCCAGCAGCAACGGCCTGAGTGTCATTTACATCTCCTATAACCTCTTCGCTGTCGGCATCATCTATCAACTGTTCGGCAGCTATTTCCTCCATACCCTCTTCGGCGGCTGCCTCATCGGTTGGTGGAGCGCTGACGACATTTTCAACCGCAACCTCCGTCCCTCCTGTTTCATTCTGAGGTTGACCGACAAAAACACCATCAACCATTTGACAGAGGAGTTCCTGGCCATCAGGAAAAACCAATTTCCCCGGCCCAGCGAACTTGCCATCGATAAAAATGCCGACATATTTTGAGCCATCCAGCCGCAGCAACTCTCCAGTACCATGCGCTAAATTTCCAACAAGTTCACCAGTATATTTTTTGCCATCCTGGTAAAGTAACTCTCCCGAGCCCACTGGTTTGCCGTTTATAAAATCACCGGTATATATCTCGCCACTCTCATAGGTAAAGCTGCCCGCACCATTAAGACAATCTCCGGACGTACAGATTCCTTTCGCGCCACAGCCTGGTATGAACAGTAACAGAAAAAAGGGCAACAGAAGGCGGCCAGAACCCTGCCAAAGAGATCCGTTTTCTTCACATTTCAGTAAATGTTTAAATCGTTTGCTTTTTCCCAAATAAGGCTCCTAACGTAGCGTCTTGGCGCGACACAGTTACCATGCGTAAAACCACCGCCTATACAATGGCAACTCCTCTTCTCTTCAATAAAAAGACATAATGAGCACATTCAATTAATAACTTTATAAAATACTCACAAACTTTGTATACAAAATTTACTTTAGACTTCTACGTCCCCCACAAAGTGGACAACGGAGCCGCCCATAAACCACCACCCAGCGGCATCGTCTCGGGGCCGTCGTACAACAGCACCCCCAGCTTGAATTGATCACCCGCGAGGCTGGCGAGTTTTTTCAGCCCACGAAAGTCATTCTCCTTGACGGTGGCCGACGCTTTGATCTCTACGCATACCAATTTTCCAGCCGCATTTTCGATCACGACATCGACCTCGAACTTGTCGGCATCCCGGTAGTACATCAGGCGATAGTCGCCGTCCGCTGTGGTGGTGTGCTTGAGCAGTTCTCCAAATACAAACGTCTCCAGCACCTTGCCAAACCGCGTGCGGTCCTGCTGAATCTCTTCGCCGCTCAAATCGAGCAGTGTGGTCAGCAAGCCCGAATCGATGAACTGTAGCTTCGGTGTCTTGACCACCCGGTTTAGCCTATTGCGGGCCCAGACCTCGATACGCTTGAGCAGGTACATTTGCTCAAAAACACTGACATAGCGAGAAGCCGTCTTGCCATCCAGACCCACCTGGCCGCCAAGCTGGGTGTAGTTGCACATCTGGCCAGCCGTCTGCGCCAAGGCGCGCAGGAATCGTGGCAACTGATCCAGCTTCTCGATACCACCCACATCGCGGACATCGCGCTGGATGATGGCCTCAATGTACTGCCGTGCCCAAACCACACGACGTTTGGCAGACGTTCTCAAGATCGCTTCAGGATACCCGCCGCGCAGCACCCGCTCGATCAGATCACCACCCAGGGCAGGTTGATCTGCCCTGAGAATCCGACCAGTGAAGGCACTATCTATCCAGTTTGCGGAGCGCGATTCGATTTCGGTTTGCGACAGAGGCAACAGCGACAACGTCTCCATCCGGCCAGCCAGCGAGTCGGCCACAGTCGGCAGCGCCATCAAGTTGGCCGAGCCAGTGAGCAGGAATCGTCCGGGCCGTCTATCTTCGTCCACGCTTTTCTTGATGGCCAGCAACAATTGGGGCGCACGCTGGATTTCATCGATCACAGCCCGATCCAGGCTGCGAATCATACCAACCGGATCTTCCCGTGCTGACAAGAGTGTCAGCTCATCGTCCATGGTCAGATAGCGAAGCCCCTGCTGTTCGGCGATCTGGCCCACCAGTGTTGTTTTGCCGGCCTGGCGAGGACCTGCCAGCAGAACAACGGGCGTGTCCAGCAAGGCTTCAGCGATGCGCGCCTCGATTCTTCGCGGGTATAGAGATGTCATGTTCATCGGCTCAAAATATTGTAAATTTCGGAATTTATCAACGTAAATATCGGAATTCAAGTACGTAAATCTCGGAATGCTGTCACATAAAACACATGTAATTAGCACATGTAATTAGCACACATGTAATTAGCATGTAATTAGGGTCAGAGTAAAATTAAAATCATAACTGGACCAACGATACTCTCCAGGATCTGTAACCATCCCGGCCCGCACCGGTCATATTCGAAATTAAAATACTGGACATATCTACGACCCAGGGACTGCATCATTTTACTTATGCCTCCCGCCTGCCGGGGAGTACAAAGTAAATGCACATGGTTAGTCATCATAACCCAGGCATGGATATCAACTCTGTATTTCTTGGAATATTCTTTGAGCCAACCTGCATATGCTCCGTGATCTTCGTCAGATACAAAGCAAACCTGACGATTGTTTCCGCGTTGGATCACATGAACCGGCAGATCTATTGGTGTTATTCTCGGGAGTCGTGGCATAATTTTCTTTGTATAGGGTGTAGTAAAGTAATTCAAGGATTAATTTTACTCTGACCCTATTTACTCTCCTATTTACTCTCTTCTTGTTTATGAGCTTGCTGGCAGGCCTGCCGGATAGATATTTGCCAAAAAAATCTGTTTTTGGTGCCAACGGCCATTCCCGCAGATCAAGAGTTCTGAATCTGCATACATTTTTTCCTCTTCCTCATATTGAAAATGGGTTAATTTAATGGTATCTGTTTCGTAATGTAACACCTTGATGCCCCCAAATTTAGATCACCAACAAGAAGGAGACAGAGGCGTGCCAAATAAATATCGTGACCCTGAAATAATCCGCGAACTTGCACCATTCACGGTTGATGGCATGGCCATCCCCTACGCAGAGTTTGTTCCCCGACTCTATAATTTCTGCATGGAACTGAAGTTCAGAAAGGGTTACATCATGCCATCCAGAGCTTTTTGTTCTGATGAGAACCAGGGTCTGCCAATTATTCTTCTTACGAAACATTTCGGCACCTTCCCATTCAATCATGGCCGAGTTGGTGGAATTATTGCCATTAACCGTCATGGTCCCCATGCTCACCACGGCGAGGATCTCGTTATTGTCCAGGCCAGTCATGTCGGTTATGACCCTGACAGTGGAGTCTATGGTAAATATGTACGCCCTAAAATGCTCGGCACCTGTGTTTCTGACTCTTGCGGTAAACTTACCCATGTTATTACCCCGTACCTTGAACAGTATCGATTTGCACGGGACCGTATTTTTCTGCATCGGGGGGAGCGGGGCCGCTATTTGATTACAGCCAAAAACTCTTTCGTTGATTTTGGCTCACACCCAGTAAAGAACGGACTGGTTCTGCGATTAAACAATATTGCCAAGGTCGATAATGACGGTCACATAAAACCGCTGGAAGTACACAGTACATCGCACGCCTTTGAAGTTTCCGAAGAGTTCAGAAAACGTATTGACGCTACAAATTATCAATGGAAATCGGGAGGAGGCGAAGCCATCGGGAACCTCTTGACGTCAGATGTTTTCTTTTTTCGAGAGGATTTTCACGAAACAGATGAGTCTATTCTCCTGGAACGAAACCTCATCGAATTTATGCCTAAAATTGTCACTGCCAAAAATCCACCTCTGCTTGCCGCAAAAATCAATGTTCAACTTGAGTTTGCCAGAGTTGTCGAATCAATACGACGCGGTGATGAGTACAAAGGACGTAATCTTCTTTACATCGCAGGTCTTAATATCGATATCTCAGAGTATAATAATTTCCCGCCTACAACCTATT